>CAYTUA010000249.1:0-16271 GCA_964440855.1 uncultured Lentimicrobiaceae bacterium | reverse complement strand
CCCAGACGTTCCAGTGCCGGGCGTATATCACAAGTTGGACAAACATGATCCATAATCGGGTTGTTTTAGTTATTGATAATTTATTGAGTTGATTTATTTTTTGATAATTCTTTAAGTTTTTCAGGCAAGGTGTTGTACCCATATGCTTCAGCAGGGAAAATGGCCCGCTGCCCTGAACGCTCCAGCGCCAAACCGCCTTTTTCCGGATTCAGCAACCATTCCAGAAACAGGCCGGCAACGTGGGCATTGGGGGCGTCATTAAGCAAAGTAATGCCGTAGGTAATTGATTCGCCTGGCATGACGATTGATTCATCCGGACTGCTTCCCCTGATTTCCACCGAAACACTTGCATACCACTGATCAAGTCCGGGATTTGACAAATTGATGGAATCGGGCAATTTTAAATATCGCAAACCATGCTGAACCGCAACACTTTCATAAATAAAAATATAGTCAATGGTTTGGGTTTCAAGCAAAGCCAGCAAGTCCGTTTCCTTGGGCCGCTCGTAATAATCAGGCCCGCTCAGTAAAGTTGGGATAAGTTCTTCATAGCCATAATATTTCTCTGCCAACAGCAACAGCAGGTGCGTGCGGTAACCGCATGGATCGGCATGTGGATCGGAGGCCCCTATTTTTACCCCTTTTCGTTTTAATAATTGAACCCAGTTTGTTGTGTCAATTTCATTTGCAAATGCAGCCTTATCAGTATAGGCCAAAACCATGCCGTTGGTGGCAAAAAGCAAATTAAAACCGGCAAAGTCTGGTATCAGCATTTTGTTTATCAGCTGATAATCGGCTGATGCAATAATATCTGCCTTGCGCTTGAGGTCCGTCACCTTCCGGATGGTATGCACCGACCCGGCTGCCTCGGCAACAACTTTGATATGGGGATGGTCTGCCTCAAATCCCTTGGCCATTTCTCGCAAGGGATAGCTCAGGCTTCCGGCATGGAAAATAACCAGTTTTAAATCTTGTTGCTGACATCCAAGCAAGGCAAAAACCAGCAAAACCATCATGAAGAACTTACTTAGAGAGGACAACATCATATCTTGCTCAGGTTATTCCTAAATTCTTTAAATGCTTCTTCCACATTATCATCAAATTTTTGCTGAAGTGCGCTGTAGGCTTCCAAAAGTTTATAGGCAGCCGGGGTAAGGGCCGAAGTTCCACCATCTTTGCCGCCCCTGTGCTTTTCAATTAGTTGATAGCCCAGCACTTCCTCCGCCTGCTCCAGATCGCCCCAGGCTTTGCGATAGCTTATATCAAGTGCCTCTGCTGCTGCTTTTAGCGATCCCTTTTCGCCAATCAACTCAATGAGTTTATAGGTGCTGTCGTGAATATGGCCATCACCTGTAATATTGGATAACCATATCTTATAATTCAAAAAAACATCTTTTCGAGTTGGTTTTGGGGGCTTGTCCATCATTATTCACATTATTTAACCCGGCAAAAATAAGGTTTTTGACGATATGGATATGATTGCATATCGGCCGATTTTCGAAAATTAAATGCGTGTTTACTTGATCAGCTGGCAGCACGGAATATGCGATCTGTCAGAAAAATGTCGTAGTAACTTTAAGGATAGTATTCAAAACCCAATTACAGACTTAATCAATAGGCCGCATCCCTGCCAGCCATATGTACCAAACCTCTGAGCAAGCCATTGAATTCGTGCGCTTTAATAAGCTCTTCAAGACTAAGGATCATGCGATATTGCCATTTGTTTTCAGGGTCGCTGGGCTTATTAATCTGTTCTTTATCGGTTTGGTCCCATCGTAGGCTGCCATCCATGGCAATTAAATCCTGTATGGGGAAAATGGTCCACATGGCCGGTGAGTGCAGGTGCTGCTCAATAATTTCCCTGCAAATCCAGGGCTCGGCAAAATAAGGGGCGTGGTCATTATGACCCAGCATATGTTTATAAAAACGCTGGATTTTCTCACGGTCCTTTTCCCACCATCCCCGCACAGTTTCCATATCGTGTGTTGAGGTGGTGCACACACTCAGGTATGGGGCATCGTTGGGATGGGCAAAAGTAACCCTTGGGTTTTTCGGCATACGTTGAATCTCAAGGCTAAGAATGTTGAGTGCAGTCATCACTTCAGGCACTGAATCGGGGACCATGCCCAGGTCCTCGCCACAAACCAGCATATTGGAAGCCCCCACAATGGAAGGCAAAATGTTCATGGCCTTTTGCTTCCAGAATTCATCATGCCTTTTGTAGAAGAAATGGATGTACAATTCATTTAATATTTCTTTTTTCTCATCGCTAAGTTCACGATAGGAATAGGAATAGTGGAAAGCAATTCGTGGGTGCCATGAAGCAAGCGGGCTGTATGGATCACGGATAAAAAGCACCTCATCAAGCAGGCTCATTAAACCATCCCGGATAATGATTTCTTTTGTGCCCGTACCTTTAACTTCGCCTTTGGGGGTAAGCAGGTTGTAAATCTTGCGTTGTGTATCATATTCCGGCTTCAACTCAAAAACATTATATTCTGTTTCAGTAAGGTACTTTTTTCGCACTTCATCCGTATAATCTCCAAAAAAATCATGAAGAAAATGCCCACGGATGTATGGTTTTGTAAATCGCTCCACATCAAACCACAACCCCCAGTCTTCAATTTCGCTGATTGACATAGGCAATCCGGGTTTGAAATACCCCAACAAGCCATGCAGGTTTTCTACCGGGATTTCCCAAATCCTGAAAAAGCCAAGGATGTGGTCAATGCGGTAGGCATCAAAATACTTCTCCATCATTTCGAGGCGCTTGCGCCACCACAGGTAGTCGTCTTTGGCCATTTCTTCCCAGTTGTAAGTAGGGAATCCCCAGTTTTGCCCCATAATGGCAAAGTCGTCAGGTGGTGCACCTGCCTGCCCTTTCAAGTTGAATAATGCTGGCTCTGTCCATGCTTCAATGCTGTCGGGACTGATTCCAATCGGGATATCCCCTTTGATCCCAATGCGCTTTTCGTGGGCATAAACAACGGCTTCCTTCAATTGCTTGTCCAGGTGGTATTGAATAAAATAATGCACGGCTATATGTTCGTGAAAATCGTTTGTCGGATTTGTCAATTCAGCAATTTTGGCCGGATCATACACAGCATAGCCATCCCATTCCCTGAAATTACTTGTTTTGAACTGGTCGCGCAAATAGCAGAATGCGGCATAAGGCAGCAGCCATTCTTCATTTTCCTGAAAGAAAAGCTTGTAGGAATCTGTAACTTTCACCTGCTCCCAGGTTTGGTCGAAAATCATTTTGAAATAGCGTGCTTTTGCCTTTGTGACTTCTACATAGTCCACATGGGTTAGCTTGTTCAACTTGTTCTTTAGCCTGTCAAAAGCGGTTCGGTCTTTGGCTTCTTTCAGTTTGCCCATGGCAGGCAAATGCAGATACATTGGATGAAGTGCCCGCACGGAAATGGACTTATAGGGGTACGAATCGAGCCAGGAATGGGTAGCAACCGTTTCATTTACAGGAAGCAATTGTATCATGCGCATGCCGGTTAACTCGCACCAGTCGGCTAATTTTTTCAGGTCGTTAAACTCACCCACACCAAAGCTCTCCTGGGTTCGAAGCGAAAAAACCGGAATGGCCAATCCGGCCCCTTTCCAATTGCCAACCGGGTATCGAAACCCATTCTCGTGATACATGGCCAGCCATTCATCTTCGTTGCTATCAGGAGCATACAGTTGCCTGTTTGGTCCCTCTTCCCAGGTTTTAATTTGGCCATCATCCAGTTTCACTATCACATATTTATAGGCCAAAGGATAATCAATTTCGGAGGCATCCAATTCAATTTGCCAAACAGGATAATGCAGATTATTGAGCAATACGGGTTTCTTCCACTCACCAAACATTGCAGAGTCGCCGGTAACTGCAAGGGCATAACCTACACCTACTCTCGGTGCCTCAATGGCAAGGCGAATTATCTTTTTCGCTAGGGTGGTTTCTTGTGGTTCGTCCAGTGCCTCAGGACGCATAATCACATCTACAAACACTTTGCTCAGCAAAACCCGTTCAGCATCAAAAAAGGCTTGCCAGCTGTCGTTTATATAAACTTGTTTTTTGTTTGTTTGCCTGAAATCCCGATTATTTCCCCCTTCCCAAAAAACGCTTCCGTCGTTGTTGCGGATAAAGTATTTGTAGGCAAAATCAAATGCATCTTTCAGTTGTATATCAATTTGCCAGAAGTCGTTTCCATTGTATTGCAACGGAATGGCATTTTCGGGATTCCAATCGCCTAATTCAGGGCAATTGCCACAGATAAAGAGGGTTTCTCCCCAATTGGTTTTGTAGTGAATGCGGAAGGTAAATTTCATGGTATAGCATTTTGTGATACCGTAAATTTCGCCATTTTTCCTGAATGAAGTCAAGCAGATTTCTGAAAAATAAAATAAAATTACAGGCTTACTTGAATCTCCTTAAATAACCTACTGACTATCATATTTTTGCACCTCATCATGAATGTACTCGAGCACAATACCAGCTTCGGCAAACATGGCTTCGGATTCAGCTCCAGCATGGTATTTGCGCTCACACACTACCCGTTCGATGCCACAGTTGATAATGAGCATACAGCAAGTGCGGCAGGGCGTCATACGACAATACAAGGTGCTGCCATCAAGGGCTATTCCACGGCGGGCGGCTTGTGTAATGGCATTTTGTTCGGCATGAACAGTGCGCACACAATGCTGTGTTACATTGCCTTCTGCATGTACCACTTTTTTCATCAAATGGCCTACATCATCGCAATGGGGCAGGCCACGCGGCGAACCGACATAGCCTGTTACCAAAATTTGACGGTCTTTGGTGATAACGCAACCGCTTCTACCTCTGTCGCAGGTGGCACGGGAAGCCACTGAATCGGCCAGTTGTAAAAAATAGGCATCCCAACTGGGGCGTAGGTTTTTAGTTTCTGTCATTTTGTTGTTTTTCAATTTGTTTAATAGCTGTATCCACCTGCTTGAAAAGTTCATCCACAAGCCCGTTGTTATTGAATAGATAATCTGCTTTGCTGATGCAGGCGGCAAGATTTTGGTTGTTGGGGTCAGTGGATTGCATCTCGCGTGCTTCATTGCTCAGGAAAGTTTCAAAACTGATGCTGTCTGTTTCCGAGGCTCTTTGTGTAATCCGATGGTATCGGATTTTCGGGTCGGCATCAATGGCAAACAGGTAAAAAGGTCCTTTTTTGCGCAGCGAATCAATTTCGCCTGGGGTGCGAATGCTTTCAATCACACAGGATTGGCCCTCTTTCAGGGCAATGTCAAAAAGTGCATCAGTCACATAGCTTGGCGAATGCTGCCGCCGGAGTTCGTTGGCTACAGATGTCATGCTGTCGCGGTTTACTACCAAGCCTCTTTTTTTGATTTCTTCTATTAAAAATGCCCGTACGGAATAATGCTTAAAATTGTGCTCCCGCATGAGATAGTCCACAATAGTGCCTTTTCCAGCACCCAATGTTCCTGTGATTCCGATTACCAGCATAATTTTGAATAGTTTTTTAAAATTTATCAACTCCTTGGTAAAATTTGTAGTAGGCCGATGATTTCTTTTTCCCACAAAGCCACTAAGAACACTAAGATAGATTTCTTCTTTCTTCTTGGCTGGTGCGCTGGTGCAACCCTTCATTCTTTATTAACTCCCTCTTTGTGCACCTTAGTGGCTTTGCGGGCAAGAAAACTATCCACTACTAAGATGAGCAAAGTTCACTATGATCTTTCTCACCCTTCGCGCTTTATTTCTTCAATCCACTTGCCCATACCAACAGGTTCGTATTTTTTTAGTTTTTGCAGTAGTGATTTACACTCAAATGAAACGATGATGTTGCTTCGGTGCTCTTCCCTTACAAATCCTTCAGACACCCCGTGATCCAGAAAACGAAGCAGCGAATCAAAATAGCCGGCTACGTTTAACAAGCCCAGCGGTTTATCAGAAATACGCAACTGATTGAAGGTTAATATTTCCGAAAGCTCATCCAGCGTACCAAAACCGCCCGGCAATGCAACAAATGCATCAGAGAGTTCCACCATCATGGCTTTGCGTTCAGCCATCGATTGTACCACATGCATTTGATGCAGGCCATTATGCGCCACCTCTTTGTCGATCAATAACTGTGGCATTACACCGATGACTTCACCACCATTTTGCATGGTTGCTTCGGCCAACACTTTCATCAGCCCCACATTGGCTCCTCCATACACCAGGCTTATTCCATTATCTGCCAAGAGCTTACCCAAATTTTCAGCAGCCTGTTTATACACCCTTTGATAGCCCATACTGCTGCCACAAAACACACAAATACGTTTCATTCAATAAAAATTAGTGTGCAAATTTACGGCTTTCCGGTGTTCGATCAGGCTACTATCCTGTAATCTGCTTCCTGATTGCATCAAAAAGCTGTGCACCTGGTAAAATTAACCCATCGGGAAAATCATAATCCGGATTGTGGAGTGCTGGTTGGTCTTTGCCAGCTCCCAAGCCAAAGAGGCAGGTTTTTGTTTCGCTTCCGAAATGCCCGAAGTCTTCAGACCAACGAAAAGGGGTTTTCTTTTCTTCAAGGGGATAGTTTAATTCCCGGACTGCCTGCAGCAAGTGGTCATTCAACTCAACAGCATTCACGCTGGCAGCAAAAGGTTCCTGCCAATCGACCATTATTTTCAATTTGTTGTTTTGGGCTCGGTCGTGCGCAATAGCTATACAATTGTTCTGCAACTCCTCAAGGAGGTCATCCTGATAGCTGCGGAGTGTTGCCCAGATTAATGCGCGGCCAGGCGCAGTTCCAACAGCCCGCTCCCCCAACTGGGCATGCGTAATGGTGAGGCCGGCAAAATTATCCTCGTCGGGGCCAGTGACATTAAGTGCCTGAAAAGCATGGATGATTTCAGCCATGGCTGTGGCGGGACTCAGGCCGGTTTCGGGCTGAGAGGCATGGGCTGTGCGGCCTGTTAACTCCAGTTGTAAACCAACGGAAGCTGCTGCAAAGGTACCATTACGCCAAATGATCTGGCCTTTTTCAAAGCCCGGCAGATTGTGCAAGGCAAAGGCAAAATCCGGTTTTATCTGCTCAAATTTTTCGTCGGCAATTATCTGATTGGCACCCATGCCGGTTTCCTCAGCCGGCTGAAACAACAAAACCACTTCACCCTTTTTGGGTGGGTTTTGATTCAAAAGGGCAGCCAAACCTATCAAAATAGTGCTGTGGCCATCGTGTCCGCAGGTATGCGAAACGGCTTTGTTCTGCGATTTATATGCCACCTCATTGATCTCTTCAATGGGCAAAGCATCCATATCGGCCCTGAACAACAGCCTTCGACCGTCTTGCTCTCCTTTGTAAATGGCAGCCAGTCCATAACCCCCTATACCGGTGATCAACTGATCAGGTTTGTATTTTTTGATTTGGCTTAGAATAGCCTCACTAGTATATTTTTCTTCACCCGAAAGCTCAGCCTTGCTGTGCAGGTGGTGGCGAAAAGTGATTAGTTCTTCAATGGGGAAAGATGGATTATTCGTGTTTTCATGCATGCTGCAAATATAATCAATAAGCACGAAAAGCCTTATGGCTCTGTATTGGGGCATTCCAAATAACCAAACAAAAAGCCCTGAAAACAACGACTGTATTCAGGGCTAATAAAAAATTAAATAGGATTAAAAAAACATCAAAATGCTTAGGCTCCCGCACTCATTGTTTCCAAATTACGGTCCACTTTTTTAAAGAGGCCTTGCAATACGGTTCCAGGACCCACCTCGATGATGGTTTTGGCTCCGCTGGCAATCATATTGTTCATGATTTGGGTCCAGCGCACTGGAGCTGTCAGTTGGGCAATCAGGTTTTTCTTAATAATCTCTGGGTCGGTAACCGACTGTCCGGTAACATTTTGATAAATCGGGCAGATACCTCTGTTAAATTTGGTTTCGGCAATAGCGTCGGCCAGTTCAACGCGGGCAGGTTCCATAAGCGGGGAATGGAAAGCACCACCTACCTTGAGGGGCAAGGCGCGTTTGGCACCTGCTTCTTTCAGTTTTTCGCAAGCGAGTGCTATGCCAGCTTCGCTACCGGAAATCACCAATTGACCCGGACTATTATAATTGGCAGGAACAACCACTTCATTTTTGATTGATGCCAGCACATCCTCCACCACCTTGTCTTCGAGGCCCAGGATAGCAGCCATGGTGCTTGGGTTCAGCTCACAGGCTTTTTGCATGGCCATGGCCCGTTTGAACACAAGGCGCAAACCGTCTTCAAAACCGAGTGTTTTGTTGGCCACAAGCGCAGAAAACTCACCCAGTGAGTGCCCTGCCACCATATCCGGTTTAAATTCGTTACCCATGGTAATGGCCAAAATAACCGAATGCAGGAAAATGGCAGGTTGTGTAACTCTTGTCTGGCGCAGATCCTCATCTGTGCCCTCAAACATCAAATCCGTAATTTTAAACTTGAGGATGCTGTTTGCCTTTTGAAAAAGCTCCTTCGCTTTGGGCGAATTATCAAACAAATCCTTTCCCATTCCAACAAATTGTGCTCCCTGGCCGGGAAAAACATACGCTTTCATAAATATAATTTTCGTATATATAATACTATTTCAGTACTTTATGTCTATTTTCGGTTTCCGAAAAAGCGCAGCAAAAATAGAAATAAATTGATAAAATCAAGGTAAAGGGTTAAAGCACCCATGATGGTGGCTTTGCGCATGCTTTCGCCCTGTTCCATATTTGAAGCACCTATCCGCTTTAACTTCTGCACGTCATAAGCTGTTAAACCGGTGAAGACAAGCACACCAATAAAGCTGATGATATAATCCATGGTGCTGCTTTTCATAAAAAAGTTGATCACCGAAGCAATAATCAAGCCAATGAGTCCCATAAACATAAGCGATCCAAAACGGCTGAGGTCTGTTTTGGTGGTGTATCCCACCAGTGCCATCAGGCCAAACATGGAGGAAGCAATCACAAAGGTTTTGGCGATACTTGCACCGGTATAGGCCAAAAATATAAAGCTGAGACTGAGCCCCATCAGTATAGAATAAACGATAAATATAAGCGAAAGGTTGGCTGCTGAAAGCCTTGCCAAGCCAGCTGACATCCACAGCACCAATCCAAGTGGCGACAGCATGATAACCCAACCAAACATGCTCATGCCGCCTGTTTGGGCGTTGAACATCATCCCACGAAAGGCTTCATTGCCCGAAGCCACATAAGCCACAAGGGCAGTGGTGGCCAGTGCCATAAACATCCAGGAGAAAACATTGGCCAAAAATGTTTTTGCCAGGCTTTGCGTATGAAAATCGCGCTGTTGTGTATAGGTTTTAGGTGAATAATCCATAGGTAATTTATAACTTCAAAAAAAGGTGTTTAGTGTAATTTAGATCCAATTAAACTGATAAATTCTGCCCTTGTTTCGGCCCGTTCAAAAGCGCCAGTAAAATCGCTGGAGGTGGTTACCGAACTTTGCTTTTGCACCCCCCGCATCGACATACACATATGGCGTGCTTCGATTACTACGGCCACGCCTAAAGGATTGAGGGCGTGATGAATGGCTTCCTTAATTTGGGTTGTCAACCGCTCCTGCACCTGCAATCGGCGGCTGAAGGCTTCAACCACACGGGCAATTTTACTCAAGCCTGTAATATAACCATTGGGAATATAGCCCACATGAGCCCTTCCAACAAAAGGTATCATATGATGCTCGCACAGCGAAAATATTTCGATATCCTTCACAATCACCATTTCGCGATAATCTTCCTTAAATTTGGCTGAAAGCAGAATTTCTTCAGGCTGGTGGTCGTATCCCTGCGTCAAAAATTGTATTGATTTGGCTACACGCCTGGGCGTATCGAGCAAGCCTTCGCGCTTGGGGTCTTCGCCAATCAGTTCTAAAATGGCCAGGTAATGCTTTTCCAGCTCTATCAACTTTTCAGGGGCGAACTTTTCAATTTTCTCGTATCCGAGCAAGTCTTTTGGTTTTTCCATCATAATGGTTTGGCTTTGAGTTCCCGTTTGTTTAATTGGGCCTTTCAGGTTCAACCGAAATATTCAACATAATTGTTTTCGGATTCGTGCAGCCTGATACAATGCAGTTCGGCTCCCAGGGCTTTTACCGGAATATCTAATTGTTCCCAAATGGCAATAGCGAGGCTTTCGGTAGAAGCAAATTTTCCTTGCATAAAATCCACCTCAAGATTGATGTTTTTATGATCGATCTTATCTGTAACAAGCTCTCTCACAAGCTTACTCAATTCTTTTAGGTTGATCAGAAAACCTGTTTGTGGATTTACCTCTCCCTTTACGGTAACAAAAAGCTCATAATTGTGCCCATGCCAATTTGGATTGGAACACTTGCCAAAAACATCGAGGTTTTGCTCATCCGAAAAGTCAGGTCGAAAAAGACGGTGCGCTGCATTGAACCGTTCTCTGCGTGTAATATAAATCATCTTTGATAATTGGTTTTGAAAACCAGTTTGAACTGGCAAAATTAATCAATTACAACGTTGGGCCGATTTTTTTGTTCAATATCTTATGGTGTCTCAGCGTTTACGTGTATTTGTAAACAAATTGCATGAATTATTTAAAATTCGCGGCATTTTGAAGTTTCATGATTGATTTTACTTCAAAAACAGTGTAAACAACATAATACAGGAAAAAACTTAACACAAAAGGAACCGCCTCATCTCTGTTGAAATACAGGTAAACAACAATCACGATCAGATAAAAGATCAATTTTGCAGAGGTGGTGAGCATAAAAAAGTTGGCAAACGAACTCACTTTCCGCGAATGGATACGCAAATAGAAAAAATATAAAATGCTGTTTGTCAACACAAAAAACAGCAATATAAATGGCCATGTTTGTGATTGAAAGGCATCAGGCACAAAATAAAAAGCCACCAGGCTTATCACTGCCAACACGACTGTTAGCAACAAAATTTTACCAAGAAAAATCTTAAATTCTTTTGTAATCATCGCTTATTTTAACAAATCCTTCATTACATAATACATAGCTGCAAAAACCGCAAGCGTTGAAAAAACGACTGTAAAAACAGGGAAAGGCCAATGAACCAGCTTATCCAATTGAATACCACCAAAAACCCCCGCCAGGACAATAAACAGCATTTGAAATGCGATAGCAGAATACCTGGCATAGGATTTTAAGGGTGAGGTGTTATTTTTTTGTTTTTTCTTCTTTTCCATGCCTGTTTTCATTGTTGGCACTTTTCATTTTGCATTCACCTGTAAATTGGGCACCAACTTCAATAGCTATTTTGTCTGTAATCAAGTGCCCCCTAAAGTTAGCCGTTGCTTTGAGCACCGTCAGTTCTGCCACTTCAATTTTTGCATCAATCCGGCCCGAAATATCGGCTTGCTTGCAGTGCACTTCGCCTTCGACTATACCTGTTTGGCCAATGACTATTTTTCCGTCGGAGCTTATGGAGCCAATCAGTTGTCCATCAATACGGAAGTCACCACTGGATGTGATGTCCCCTTTGATAATTGTTCCTTGCCCAATAATGTTTCGTGCCGTAGAGTCAGATCCCATTCGATTTAATTTTTTCAAAATTATGAACTGTTTTTACTTGTAATTCTTTTCCCAAAATTCGTTGTACTGGTCAATATCCTTTTCACGGTAGAAAACAGGATAATTGCCTGAGGAAATGGGATAAACATAAAAATCGCCTGTAGCCATGCCACCAAAAACATAATCGCTCGCACGGATGGTTGCCCAATAATCGTCGGCTCCCAAGCGATCATCAAAATTCCCAACGGTTATCAGTGATCTTTGATTATCAAGCATTATACTCCTTATAATTAACCTGGTGCTGCTAAACGACCGGCTGTTGAAGTCGGAAATCCGCACCTTGAGTGGTTCGGTACGCACCGAAACGCTATTGGTAATAATCATGACCATATGGCTGGCACGTGGTTCAAAATTATAGGGCGATGGTGGCTCTGCTGACATTAATTCTTCCTTCATGAGTTCTTCGGGCAATTCAACACTGAGGTTAAACTCCTGATTCAATTGCCTGAGAATATTGGTTGCCATAGGCGTTATTTCATCAGCGGGATATTTCTTAATCAGTTGGCTCAAACCAACAGCCATCGAGTCAACCACTTCTACCCTACCCACGGCTATTGCCCTCAGGAACTCGAATTTAGGCATCAACAGTGAGTCGTTGGCATAAAGTGTGCGTGCCCTGTTGGCATTCATCAACACCCTGAAATATTGCCCTTCCCGATATGCCTCATAGGTGGTGGCATACAATTCAAGAGACTGGTTCTTCTCTTCAGCCAATTTCTTGTAGTAGTCCGGATCTATCAGGATTTTGGCATAATCAGTATCTGGATAGGTGTTGATAATCATATTTTTATACTTTTCGGACTGATCAAAATCACCCTCTTCCAAATACATGCGGTGCAAGGCATACCAAGACTGTAACCTGAATTCATTTTCAGGGAATCGCTCATTGAGTGTTAAATAGCTTTCCTTGGCGCGATCATAATCGTTGAGGTCCTCCTTATATATAAAGCCAGCATTGTTATAGGCATCCATGATGGCCAGCGAGGCCGCCTGCTTTTGTTCCTCCGTACGGGGTAAATTCTGCAGATAATAAACCCTGTCACGCGGTGTAGCTGATGGATCAACAGCTTGCTGTGCTGTTTCTTCACCTTCAAACATATCCTCACTTATACCACCGGCAAGGGCTATTGACTGCCGGTCGCTGATACGCCAATTGTCTTCGAGGGCCCTGCGACCCCATTTACGCAAGAACTCAGTAAAACCAAAACTCAATGTGTTGGGATTGTAAAAATACCACTCGCCGGAACTGGGAGCTGTCCCTGTTTGGTTTTGCCTGCCACCCATGGGGCCACCCATCATGGCCATCATATCGCGCGATTGTTCTTCTTCCTGCTGCCGCCTTTCTTCTTCAATGTGGGCCGCAATCAGCTTATCAATCACAGCAAATATTTGCACCGAATCCATGGCGGCAATGCGCAACAAACTATCCTGCAGTTTTATCGTCTGTAGGTTCACTACCAAATTATTCAGGACACTGGCGCGATTGGTAATGCTGTCATAACCCGGGTATTCAGCTGGCAGTACCTGAACGGCCGTATCATAATAGGCCTGAGCAGGTTCATAATTGGTGCGCTCAAAAAGCATATCGGCCAATTGCAGTGCCGATGCCGCTTTTTGTGCATTATCCTGTACACTCACAGCAACCGATTGCCTTAAATAATCCATCGCCAGCTCTTCGTCCTTGTCTTTCATAGCCACTTCTGACAAAGCAAAATAGATCTTATCCTTATAATCCTGGTTGCGCTCATCACGCAACATTTTTGTCAATACCTTGATGATTTCCTTATTGTCGTCCTGCAGGGGATTGTATGCCTTGGCCAGGTTGATGCGTGCCTGAAAAGCCATCTCGTAAACCGGATTGCGGCTGATGACCTTTTTATAGTACTCCAGGGCTTGGGAAAGCTCCCCTTCCCTTTCATAAATCTGCGCTGTGATAAACATCATGCGTGTTTTTTGCTGACGATCGTTGTGCGCATTGATGGCCCTGCGCAGATAAGGCAGTGCTTTGCTATAATTTTCGGTGGCAATATAATAATCGGCAAAAACAGCATCAAAATTAGCCTCCACAAAAGGAGGCATTACATTGCCGGCAATGCGGCTTTCGAGGGTGGTGAGCAAGGCGATGGCCCTTTCATATTGCCCGTTACCAATGTAAGTACGTGCCAACCAAAGATCGGCTGTATGTGTGATGTCGTTGTAATTGTATTCGCGTGCCACAAATTCGAAGGTACGTCTGGCACTGATGTAATCCTGCTTGTAAAAATGGGCCTTGGCCATCATCAGGTAGCTGTCGTCGATCCATTTGACCTGCTCGCGCCCACCAAAAACCATGGAATGGCGTTGCACCCCGATAGAGGCTTTTTCAATGGCCCTGTCCATGGCTGCATACTGCCCCTGCGCTTCTCCTTTAGTGCCAAAATTATACACCGGCAAAACCTGCATATAATCATCCTTGGCATTGTTTTTCAGGCTGAGAACGCCGGTTTTCAGGCTTTCATTTCCATTCCAATAAACATTATACTTGCTCGTCACATTGTGGTACACGCGACGGTTCCAGGTGTTCTTTTTGGTGGAGCAACCCCAAATGCCAAACATAAAAACTGCCAGCATCAGCAGTGCAATCGTTTTTTTAATCAAGGCTAACAAATTCATTCATTTTTGAACATTAACTCAATTACAGCTAAAATATTATCCTGTTTGGGGCAAAAGCATGCACCTATTATCAATGGCACAAAGATAATCAAAACGATGTGGGGACAATTGAAAAATGGATTGGTGATTATACATACCTTTGCCATCGCTCTTTATCTCATTTTAGAATGGTCCAAAAAAAGAAAGAAAAAAGGTTTCACAAATTGCGCGACAAATACCGTCTTGTGATTTTCCATGACGAAACTTTTGAAGAAAAGGTCAGTTTCAGGTTGAGCCGCATGAGTGTGTTCGTATCGCTTGTAAGCCTTTCGGTGGTGCTGATTGTAGCCACTATTTACATAATTGCCTTTACACCATTGCGCGAATATATCCCCGGATATACAGATGTTGGCCTGTCGAGACAGGTTTATGAACTTGAAATGACCACAGATTCGCTGGAGCGGGATTTTAAGCAAAAAGAAATTTTTCTGGCCAATCTCAAACGTGTTATTGATGGTTACGATGAAACCCAGGACAGCATTGATGTATTTCAAGGCCAAAGCGAATCTATATTATTTTTGCCGGATACCATAAGCCTATATAAATCGCAAGAGGATAGTCTACTGCGCCTTGAGTTTGAGAGTGCCCGTTACAATTTATACTATGACCAGGCGCAAGGACGCCCCGTGCGCAGGCGCAATGTGGAAGTTACACGTTTTTTTGTGCCGCTCAACGGAACAGTCACCAGCAGGTTCAATATTTCATCCGGTCATTTTGGGATCGATATTGTTGCCAAAAGTGATGAAGCCATTAAAGCAACCCTTGACGGTACGGTTATTTTTGCTGACTGGACACTTGACAAAGGTTATGTAATTGGTATTCAACACGCCGGAAATATTTTATCGGTCTATAAACACAATGCTGCTTTGCTTAAAAAAGAGGGAGAACTGGTAAAAGCAGGCGAACCAATTGCATTTATTGGAGGCACAGGAGAGCTTAGCACCGGGCCTCACCTGCACTTCGAACTATGGCATGAAGGTGCTCCTGTAAACCCTGAAGAGTTCATTTCGTTCTAAGCCGAGGCAGCACGATACAATTTCTTAACTAAACTTAAGGAATTCAAACCAACCACTTTGGGAAAAAAGTATAATTTTGCAGCCGCTTGCATACAAATGAACACAATGCCTATGTTTGGCTAATTGTTACTGCATCAGGCCCTCACTTAAAAGACTTTTTTTTTACAATGGATATTCTCATACAAATTCTTCAACTGCTGCTCAGTTTGTCAATTTTGGTTGTTGTTCACGAATTCGGCCATTTTATAGCAGCCAAGGCATTCAACACCCGTGTTGAAAAATTCTATCTCTTTTTCAACCCTTGGTTTTCGCTGTTTAAGTTCAACTTTAAAGGCACCGAATATGGGATGGGATGGCTTCCACTGGGAGGTTATGTAAAGATTTCAGGCATGATTGATGAGTCTATGGACAAAGAGCAACTCGCCAAAGACCCTGAACCCTGGGAGTTTCGTTCAAAACCGGCCTGGCAGCGTTTAATTATTATGGTTGGTGGGGTAACGATGAACGTAATTCTGGCCTATGCCATATACATAGGTATGCTTTCCTTTTATGGTGAAAAATACCTGCCCACTTCCGAGGTTAACAGATATGGCATTGTTACAGATGAACTCAGCCGCGAATTTGGTTTGCTTGATGGGGACAAAATCCTTGCGGTTGAAGGAAAATATATTGATGATTTTCAGCGCATTCCAATATCCATCATTTTAGAAGAAGCACGAAGCCTGCAAATTGAACGCAACGGCGAGGTGATGGAGTTAAAGCTGCCTGATGGTGCCATTGGCAAACTGGTGAAGCACGAATCAGCCGGTTTTCTCTCGTTCAGGACACCTTTTATCATAGAAGGCTTTGACGAAAACTCCCCTGCTGAAGCTTCAGGCATCCAAAAGGGAGATACCATTATTGGACTTAACGACCAAATCATCCCCTATTTTCAGGATTTCAGGCTTGCACTTCAAGAATACAAAAATCAAGAAGTACTGATTGTATTGAAAAG
>CAYTUA010000248.1:0-3780 GCA_964440855.1 uncultured Lentimicrobiaceae bacterium | reverse complement strand
ATTTCCATTGCAACTTCGCTAAAACTACTGTTCCAGTTATCAAAATTCTTATACGTATCGTTCATCTTATGACTGCTTTCCTCATTAGTAAAGAAAATTTTCCACATAAGCCCTCTATCATGAAGCAAAGGCATAATGGCAATCATCCGATTGCACAAAGATTCAGTTGGGTCTAAACAAATGGCTGGTACATCTTTGCCGGCTTGTTCAATGGCTTTGGGAAGCCAGCTTTCGCCAAAGCTCTCCTCTAGCGATAGCGTGCAGTTAATGAATATCATACCCTCTATTGCTTCTGGGTGTCTATCAACATAACCCATCTGGAGAATTCCTCCAAAGGAATGTCCTAGTGTTAACCATTTTGATAAGCCAAGGTACTCTCGAACCTCTTCAAAATCTTTGGCCATTCGCTCAAGTGAATAGTTGTTATCCTTTGGGCTCGATGATCGGCCAACACCTCTTTGGTCTAAATATACCATTTGAAACTGACTTTCTAAGAAGTCTCCCATAAATTTCTCCATCCAGTAGCTACCAGAACCAGGGCCGCCGTGCAGATATAAGCAGGGGGTACCCTCCCCCTTAACGCTAACAAAAAGCTTTACGCTATCGGATGTGATAAAATAGTTGTCCTGCGCCTTTAACTGAATGAGGCATAGGGTGCTTAGGAGGATCAGAAAAAATATTCTATAGATTGTTTTCATTGCTTGTAATATTTGGTTTGTAATTTAGGCAGAAATAAGTCCTTCAACCTTAAACCTCCTCTTAGTGCAAAAACGATAGTAAAAATTGTTAACACCCCATCAATTACCCCCGTAAACCAGAATGAGGTAGGAAAACCTTTCACAACAAACATAAAGTAGTAAAGAACGATTATATAGAAAATTCTACCAAAAATCAGGCATCCCACATTAAAGGCGTATCGCCTGATGTTGAACGATGAAAGTATTTGCAGGTAAGCAAAGCACAAGAAGAAAGATCCAAGAAAAATCGCATAAAACGGATCTATTGGCGGGTTGTCAATTGCCCGGCCCGTGCCAATGACGAAGATGTAAAGGAATCCTGCAATGGTGTCCCATATCCCACCATTGGTAAAGGTTATGGTCAGGGGCTTTAGGTATTTGGTTTTCATATAGATGAACTTAGTTGTTGTTCAAATGTGTTTTCAGTTCACTAATAGCATCTTCCAAAGGGCCTATATGGTTTTCGATTGTTTCTACCATCTGATTCTGTGCATACGCACTTTTAAACTCTTCCAGCCCAATTCTATCGATAAGGTGCTTTACAAAAACTCCAGAAATGCCGTAGTTTACCATATTGCTAAAGAAAATATTGTTGGTTGATAAAACCAGCTCGGGGGTAAGTAAATTGGCATTTTCCTTGAATAGTTTTAAGTCATTTTCATAGGCTTCACTGCTAAAAAAATAGTCGGTGTACTGCCGGAAACCCTCATCGAAAAAAGGATTTGGGTTTCGGCCCACCTTGCTACCTATAATGCTATGACCGGCTTCGTGCTTAAAAATTCCCAAATCGAAATGCATTATGTGGTTGGTGTTTTCAAATGATTTACCGTAAACAGTTTGATTGCTGTTTGCTGCAATAAATAGTTGTAAATCCTCACGACTTGAGTAAATATAGGTGGTCACCCTAGGAATGCCCAATGTGTCAACTGCCAGAAAACGGCAAAAGTCGCCTACAAATTTATCCAACTCCCTGACCAAGGAATCAGAATTAATGGCAGCATAGCTACAGGAAAAGTGCAGGTCAAAAAATTGGCTGCTGATTGTCTGGCAGAAGTATTCGGCCCGCAATCTATCCATATCGTTAATACTTGGTGTTGAACCGTCGCCCTTGTCGAAACCTGACAGCATGATAGTACTCCCACTGAAAACGTAGAGTTGGTAAACTCCTCCCGCTAGATAATCCTTGTAAACTAACGGGAAATCATCACTGTTTCGACAAGTATAAATTCGGGTAGCATCACTATTCATATAGTAGAATGAATCCTCAGGCTTTATAAATTTTCTTTCCCGATAGGAGAATCCCTGCTGTTCAACCTTAAAGGGTGAACTGGCGGCAATATCAGTTTCAAACAAAAAGGCAGGTCCAATGAGCTGCTGTTGCTTAGCCATATCATCAGCTTGTAATGCCGATTCTTGTTTGTAGATATAAACCAGGTTTTCATTCCAGAACGCGAAGCCATCAATTGTTTTTTTGTCGTTTTGCTTTACTTGATATCCATTGGGGGTTACCACAATAATTGTATCGGTATTGTAAAAATTGAGCAATTGCTGCATCGATTCGTCCATAGGAACAATGCTGGAAACCTGTGCACTGCTGGTAAAGAATGTTCTTAGCAGCATAGCAAATCCGAAAAGTATATGTTGCCCTTTCATTTTCAGAACTCTTTATTTGCCGACAATGTTTAAATGAAGCTTTATTGACCCTTCCCCATCCAAACTCTTATACTTCAGCTTCCAATTTCCCGAAACGGCTGGGAACGACTCTTCCACGTTCAGGATTGTTGGAGACACCAGTTGGTTAGTAAACACATTTTTGCCAATGGGATCATTTAATTCCAATAAAACTCCTCCTTCATTCAAAACTATTTTACCTGTTAGGGTAATTGTTTTGGCGCCGCTGCTGCTATTCATAATGGTTATGCCTTGCGAATTTTTGCCAAAATCGGAGTCAAACCCAAAACGAATGATGGGTTCCTTTTGGCAGGAAACAACAAGTAGAAGCAGCGCTAAAATTGCTGGCAAGTTTATCCTTCTATTATAATTGAGCATCAAGCCAACCAGTGCTCCAAACACAAGCATGGAGCTTGTGGTTTCAATAAAGTGCGAAACCCTCACCATTTCGGGGAGTAAAGGATTGGGCAATACAATTTGAAAGCCAAATCCGCCAAATAATAGCGACATAATCATAATTTTTTTGTTTTGTGAGCAATCTAAAATACGGTGGAAAATGTAGCCTGAAAGGCCAAACAGCAAACCCCTAAATGTATGCACCAGAATAAATGCTGGGTTGCTTAAGTTCTGCCCCATTGATTGAAAGAACCCAATTTTCTCAATACTTCCTGTGTAGAACACCCGTATGGCTTCAAATTGCCAGGCAATGAAGTATCCGAAAACATTGTAGATAATAAAATACACAATCGCAATTGCAAGAATTTTGATACCAAAATGGGGATATCGTTTCTGTTTTTTAGCTATCTGAATAGCTGGAGCGCCCCCTTTTGCTATCAATGACAGAAAGCCTGAAAACAGGCTGAATGTAAGTAGAAATCGCAGGAAAATTTTAATAAACTCGCTTATCTCAACGCCTTTAAATGCATCACCCCAGAATAGTGACTCTAATAACCCCATGAGTGGGTACATCATAAAGTGTGCAAGCATCAAATGTATAAACAGGGATGTTTTTTTCAGCTTCGTATTTTGCAGGAGCAAATAATAGGTTGCCGAAATGTAGCTTGAGAAAAGCAATAACAGAGGCAGAAAAAATTTCATTTCTTGTGGATTGATCCTTTTCAAAAAGTCTTCTGATACGGGGATCAGCAAAGTTGGGATCATAAAAAAGAGTGCAAAACTTAAAGCAATTGCTATCAGCTTTAAAAATGGGTGTATTTGGGTTTTGGTCTTCATTTGATTAAACATTTTTTTAGAAGAGCTACTCGATAGTTCATCAAGGACTTTTATTATTTCAAGCTATATTTGTCGGGAACAGGCACAAAGCTTGTTCCCGACAAATACAGTTTTTGATTAAAATCGCTTTACGAGACCT
>CAYTUA010000247.1:0-5199 GCA_964440855.1 uncultured Lentimicrobiaceae bacterium | reverse complement strand
CATGCAAGGGTCTGATCTGAATTCATATTTTCGAGCCATCGGTAGGGGTCAGGAATTTCATGGCCCCACAATTTATCTGAAATATCCTGTTTTGAAGCCGTAGGATAATTAATTGGCTTTTGACTCAAACCATTGAAACTAAAAAACATCAACAACAATGCAGGCAAAATTTTCATGATGGAAATATTGGTTTATAATAATTCGGCAAGTTAAGCAAAACATAGTAAATGTGTTCAATTCCATTGCTATGAAAAGCACCTGCAAATCCGCTTTCATCTTCACCTGGTGGGTTATTTTACTAATTATTTATGCCCTTCTGTGCCTTCTTTGTGTTTGAAAAAAAGAAAGAACTATGAACAAAGCAGGATTTTAAAACTTGTATTTTTTACCACTTGAAAAGATTATTACATAAGTTTGTGGCCTGTTATCAGCTATTTAAAGTAGCCGCTAACCTTCACTTGCAAAATTTTTAACCATGCTTAGAAAAATACTCTTTTTAATACTTGTTTCGGCTGGATTACTCACAGGCAGTCTTTGGGCACAACCACAGCCAGGTAGCATCATACCTGGAAAAATGATGGTACAACTCACTGATATAGAAAACCTTGATGCCATTAAAGCCTTTTATGGCAGTTCAAACCTCAGGGTGGAACGCATACTATCGCACAGGCTTAAGATCGCCTTGCTTGCTTACGACGACAGCAAAATTGCCGCTGATGTACTGCTGGATCAAGTGCGGAAGCTACCTTTTGTCATAAACGCCCAGCACGAGCATATTATCGAGCTCCGGTCTGCTCAGGAAGATACTCTTACCATGCCCGATGACGAGTTTTTCAACCTGCAGTGGGGCTTTCAAAATACAGGGCAGAGTGGTGGCCTGGCTGGTGCCGATATCGACGCACTAAATGCCTGGGGCATTACCACTGGCGGGCTTTCTGCCTTGGGCGACACCATTGTGGTAGCCGTTATTGATGGCGGCTGCGACATCAATCACAACGACCTTGACATTTTTATAAACAGGCATGAAATTCCTGGAAACGGTATTGATGATGATGGCAATGGCTATATCGATGATGTGAATGGGTGGAACGCCTACAGCACTAGTGGAAATGTACCGGCGCATGTTCACGGAACACATGTTTCGGGCACTGTAGGTGCCATAGGCAATAACGAGATTGGGGTAACCGGTGTGAATTGGAATGTGAAAGTATTGCCCATTGCCGGTTCATCAAGTTCTGAATCAACTGTGGTTGCCGCTTATTCCTATGTATATGCCATGCGGGCGATGTACAATGAAACTGATGGCGAAATGGGTGCATTTATTGTGGCTACCAACAGCTCTTTTGGTGTTGACCAGGGCCAGACGGAAAATTATCCTATTTGGGGTGCCATGTACGACAGCATGGGTGCATTAGGTATTATTAGCGCAGCTGCTACTGCCAACCGCAACTTGAATATTGATGAAGTTAGCGATATACCCACAGCATTTCCCAGCCCTTACCTGATTTCGGTGACCAATACCACACGTAACGATATAAAATACGGCTTAGCTGGTTATGGTATCGAAACCATCGACCTGGGGGCTCCCGGAACACAAATCTATTCAACACGCCCCAACAATAATTACACTAATAATACCGGGACCAGCATGGCAACGCCACATGTGGCAGGTGCAGTAGCATTGCTGCTTTCGGCAGCCGATTCGGCCTTTATCAGTTTTTATAAGGAAAATCCGGCTTTAGCGGCTTTGCAACTCAGGCAATATATTCTTGAAGGGGTTGATCAGCTTGAATCGCTCCAAGGCATCGTGGCAACAGGTGGAAGGCTCAATATCTATAATTCAATAGCCCTTATGCTTTATGGCGAACTGCCTCCCGATGAGCCCGAATTAAGCGTACTTCCTGAAAGTATCATGCAAAGCCTTTATCAGGGCGATACGCTTTCAAGCAGTTTCTCTTTGCTGAATCCTGGCGACGATACAGTTTATTTTAATGTCCTTGTTGATGAAGATGCTTTTTGGCTTACAGCACAGCCGGATTCGGCCATGGTTGAACCTGAAAACAACGTTTTGGTGCATCTGCACCTGGATGCAACTGCCCTGGAAGCCGGGACATATCAAACACCATTGCTTATTCAGACTGACAACAACCAGCAAATCACTTTACCTGTGCAACTCGAAGTAATGAATTTGCCCCCGAATATGGTTGTTCAGACTGATTCAATCAATCAAAACCTGATAATTGAACACGATTCCCTGAGATCATTCAACATCCTGAACACCGGGGGTGAAGACTTGCTATTTGGTTTGCAACTTTTTGCGGAAACTAGCTGGTTGTCATTTGAACCTGTATCAGGTATCGTAAGCCCATCAGATACTGCAGTTATTGCATTGAATATCAATAGTTTTGGGTTGACACCTGATAGGTACTCAAGTTTGCTGAAGATTAAAGCAGACCATGGACAAATTGATTCGGTTTATATTGGACTCCTGGTGTTCAACCCCGAGTCGGTTATAGAACAGGCATTTGCAAGGTCAAATGTACGTGTGCAGCCAAACCCCATGACGAATTTAGCCACTTTTGTGATCAATACCCAGGAAAAATTGCCGATTCATATACTAATCAGCGACTTGGAAGGCAGAACCCTGAAAACGGTAATCCTGCCCCCATTTGAACCAAAGCCTGTTGAATGGCAATGGGATGGCACAGATGAAAATGGAAATAAACTTCCGGAAGGCTTGTATTTTTATCAAATTGTTCTTGGCAACGAAAAGTATGCCGGAAAAATACTGTTGAACTAACCCCATCTCCGCTGGGTTTGTTGTTGGCTTTTAAATATGCTGAACTTGATTGTGCAAAAATTATTGGGAAGTTTTTGCTATTTTTGCATCAATAACCAAATTGAAACACCCATGAAATTACTCCTTTTTCCTTTAGGATTGCTCATCCTTTTCACCATTGGATGCACCCAAAAACCACAAATAGAAGAAAAAGCAATGACGGCAGCCGACAGCTTGTTGTTGCAGGCTGCAAACCGTTATTTTTCAATCCTTCCCGAACCAGGCGACCCCAATACCCCTATTGCCCGATTGGGAAAAAAACTCTATTATGAAGAAGCCGTTTCGGCCAATGGGCAAATGAGTTGCAATACCTGCCACCCCATTGCCAACTATGGCGTTGACAACTTAAGGGTTTCGCCCGGCCACGATGGCAGCGAGGGAACACGCAACAGCCCCACCACATTGAATGCCTATTTCCATACCACACAGTTTTGGGATGGCCGTTCGCCCGACCTGGCCGATCAGGCCAAAGGGCCCGTGCTGAACCCCATTGAAATGGGACTTTCAACACCTGAGGAGGTTGAAACGATTCTGACCGGTCTTCCGGAATACCCCAAAATGTTTGCCGCAGCTTTCCCCGAAGAAGAAAACCCCATCACTTTCGATAATTTTGCCAACGCCATTGCCGCCTTCGAAGAAACCCTGGCTACAAAAGCTGCTTTTGATGACTTTTTAAATGGGGTAACGACAATACTTGACGAAAGCCAAAAGGAAGGGCTGAGCCTGTTTATTGAAACAGGCTGCATTGCCTGCCATATAGGTCCCGGACTGGGTGGCACCATGATGCAACGCTTCGGCCTGGTACATGGCCCTTATTATGATTATACCTCCTCACAAATTAAGGACAGGGGTGTAGCTGAAGTTACAGGAAAAGAATCAGACAATTACCTGTTTAAAACGCCGGCACTGCGCAATATTGAAAAAACAGCACCCTACTTTCATGATGGCAGTGTGGAAAGCCTCGAAGATGCCATTAAAATTATGTCATATACCCAATTGGGCCGCGAACTGAATGATGAGCAGGTACAAAAAATGGTGGCTTTCTTCAAAAGCCTGACCGGTGATATTCCTGAACACGCCTTATAAAGGCTCATTAAAAAACTTTATCAATCTCAGGGGGCAAAAATGGCCTTCCCTGACGATTGATGGCCGTTCCAATCACTTTGCCGCTTAAAACAAGCTTGCGGTCGGGCAGGCGGTAAATATGCTGTATAAAACCAAAGCGCAAGGTTGAAATCCGTTCGGTTTTACAATCAACCATAAATGTATCGCCACTGCGCAATGGCAGGTGGTAATCCAGTTCAATGCGCTTGACCACCAACAAAGTGCCTTCTTCGGTAAGTTTTGCAAAATCCAATCCGATATGGTGCAGGAATTCGTGGCGAGCATGCTCCAGATAATGCTGATAATTGGCATTGTTCACTACGCCCTGCATATCGCATTCATAATCACGTACTTTCAGTTGAATATTGAAATCAGTATCCATAATCGTATTTTTTACAAAGATAATTTTATCAGCTTATCAAATTCGAAAGCACGAGATAAGTTGTAAATTTGAAGAAAAAAACATGGATTTTCAAACCCTTGTAAAATCGCGCTATAGCTTCCGAAGCTATGATGATTCCCGTCCTGTAGAAAAAGAAAAACTGCTGCGCATACTCGAAGCCGGACGCATGGCCCCTTCTGCTGCCAACCGGCAACCCTGGACGTTTATAGTTGTCCAAACAAAAGCCCTTTTGGAACAAATTCACCAGTGCTATCCAGCAACTTGGTTCAAGGAAGCCCCGATAATATTGGTCGTCAAGGGAAATAAAAAAGACGCATGGACGCGCCGTTCTGACGGATACAATGCCTTGGAAACAGACCTCACCATCGCCATGGACCACATGATTCTGGCTGCCACCGAAGAGGGGCTGGCCAACTGCTGGATTGCCGCCTTCGACCCGACAAAGCTGCAAAAAGCACTGAAGCTACAGGAAGATGAAGTGGTATATGCCATCACACCACTGGGCTACGCAGGTGATGATCTTTCGGCCAAACGGCTGAAATCCAGAAAACCATTGGCTGACATTGTTGAATGGGCCTGAAAAAGGCCAAAATGAAAAATCAGGCAATAATTTCAGGCAGTTTTGATTTGTTTAACCAATCCCTCGGACGCATCCTCCAATAAATCAATTACCAGGTCAAAACCATCAGTGCCACCATAATAGGGATCGGGAATGTGGTCAAAGTCGGATACAATAAAGAAGTCGCGCATACGGTATATTTTCTGCTCCTGATCGGTGGTTCTGGTCTGTTTCTTCAACTCGTAATAGTTGTTGTCATCCATGGCGATGATCATATCAAATGCGTCAAAATCG
>CAYTUA010000246.1:0-9194 GCA_964440855.1 uncultured Lentimicrobiaceae bacterium | reverse complement strand
CACCCTCGACAGTACGAACAAAGAAACGCTTACCAAGTGGTACACACTGATGACCTTAGGTAGGCAGATTGACGACAAGGCTCCCAATTACCTGAAGCAAGCCCTTGGTTGGTCTTACCATGCGCCCTATGCAGGTCATGATGGGATACAATTGGCTGTAGGACAGATTTTTGACCGTGAAAACGATTTCCTTTTCCCCTATTACCGTGATATGCTTGTGGCAATTTCGGCAGGGATGACAGCAGAAGAAATCATCCTGAATGGCATTTCAAAGCCTGATGATCCATCGAGTGGTGGCAGGCACATGTCCAACCACTTTGCCAAACCAGAATGGAATATCCACAATGTTTCGTCGGCCACAGGAAACCACACCCTGCATGCAGTGGGTGTAGCAAGGGGAATTAAATACTATGGCACCGAGGGTGTTGCCATCAGTTCGCAAGGCGAATCTTCCACCTCCGAAGGATATGTTTTTGAGGCCATCAATGGGGCTTCCAATGAAAAATTGCCGGTTATTTTTGTTTTTCAGGACAACCAATACGGGATTTCGGTTCCGCAAAAGGACCAATCAGCTAACAGGCGTGCAGCCGAAAATTACCGCGGTATCAAAAACCTGAAAATAATGTATTGTGATGGCAAAAACGTGTTCGATTCGATGAACACTATGTTTGAAGCCAAAGAGCATATCAAAAAATTTGGGGAACCTGTGATAGTGCATGCCAACTGTGTGCGCATACATTCGCATTCAAATTCGGATAAGCATGAACTCTATCGCGACGAAAATGAGCGCCATTGTGTGCGCATGTCCGATCCACTCATCCGTTTCAGGATACAGTTGATTCATTCGGGAAAATTCACTGAAGAGGAATTGGACCAATTAGACCAGGATGCAAAAAAAATTATTTCGGCAGCGCACAAGGTGGCCATCAAAGCACCGGATGCCGACCCCAAAACGATTTTTGATTATGTGATTCCTGAGCCTTATGTATCCGAAAAATATCCAGAAGGAACCCATGATGGCTCCAAAGGTGAAAAGATAAAATTTATTACGGCCCTGAACGAAACCCTGAAAGCTGAATTCCGCAAAAACCCGGATACTTTTATCTGGGGGCAAGATGTGGCCAACAAGGACAAAGGGGGCATCTTTAATGTTACCAAAGGGATGCAGCAAGAGTTTGGCAAAAAGCGTGTTTTCAATGCGCCTATTGCAGAGGACTATATTACAGGAACGGCCAATGGTATGAGCCGCTTCAACGATAATATCCGGATTGTTATTGAAGGAGCAGAGTTTGCCGATTATTTTTGGCCTGCCATGGAGCAATTGGTCGAAACCTCGCACGATTACTGGCGCAGCAACGGCAAATTTGCACCCAATGTAACCATCAGGCTGGCTTCTGGCGGCTATATTGGTGGGGGCTTGTACCACTCACAAACCATTGAGGGAGCGCTCACAACCTTCCCGGGCCTGCGTATTGTTTACCCTTCCTTTGCTGATGATGCTGCCGGCTTGCTGCGCACATCCATGCGTTCGAAGGGGCCAACTGTCTTTTTGGAGCCCAAGGCCTTGTACAACGACCCTGTAGCCGAAACAGTTGTGCCTGATGACTATGAGGTGCCGTTTGGAAAAGCCCGTGTGCGTAGGAAAGGAAGCGATTTGACCATCATTACTTATGGCAACACAACACATATGGCCTTGCGCGTGGCAGATAAAATAAGCAAGGAAAGTGGTAAGGAAATTGAGGTGATCGACCTGCGTTCACTCATCCCGCTGGATAAGCAAGCCATTATAGATTCTGTAAAGAAAACCTCACGTGCGCTGGTGGTCCATGAGGACAAGGTTTTTGCAGGTTTTGGCGGTGAGCTTGTCAGCCTGATCTCCGAAGAAGCTTTTGAGTATCTGGACGCACCCGTAAAGCGTGTAGGATCAACCTTTACACCAGTGGGATTCAACAGAATACTGGAAAAAGCCATTCTGCCCGATGACGAGAGAATTTATAAAGCTGCTACAGAGTTATTAAATTTTTAATCTAAAGCCATTTATAGTTGAATAGAAATCATGCAATTGAATAATTCAGTTGCATGATTTTTTTTTGAATATGGCTTTTTAGTCTGCGCATTCAATTTAGTAGAATAAATCTATTTCACCCAGCAGAATTTACCTACCTTTGCGGGCTGAAAAAATTTATAACAGTTCATTTTATTTTCAAGCAATGCTAAGCAGAAGACATCTCAGGGTCAAAGTACTACAGGCTTTATACGCCTATTTTCAATCAGGTGGTGATGGCCTTGACCGGGGCGAAAAACAGTTGCTGCTGAGCATCAACAAACTGTATGAGCTGTATATTTATCAACTGTCGTTTTTGGTTGAAACGGTGCGTTTTGCAGAGCAACGCATTGAAGAAAATAAAAAAAAGCATTTCCCTACCGCTGACGATTTGAACCCCAATCTACGGTTTGTGAACAACCGGGTTTTACGCCTGATAGCCGAAAATGCTGATTTCCAAAAGAAAGAAAGGCTTTTTAAAATCAACTGGGGACAAGAGCAGGAACTTGTGCGCCGCTATTACTATATGCTGCGCGAGTCGGAAGCCTATGCCAAATACATGGAATCGGATACAGATTCGTTCAATGCCGATCGTAAATTCCTGATGATGGCAGTAGAGAAGTATTTCACCGAGTTTGAGCTGTTGCAGTCATTTTACGAAGAAAAAAGTATCTTTTTCGTTGACGATTATCACCTTGTCACCTATCTTTTGGTTAAGTTCCTGAAGCATCTTGATTCAGAATTTGGCACTTCAACCCCATTGCCCGAAATTTACCGTACAGCGCAGGACGAAGTCAATGAAGATTTGTTATTTGTGAAAAAGCTATTTCGTGAAACCATCTTGAATTCAGTTGAATATGAGCAGATCATAGCTGCATCTACTTCCAATTGGGAAAAGGAGCGCATTGCCACCATGGATATGCTGATTATAAAAATGGCTTTGGCTGAGTTGATTTATTTTCCGTTTATTCCCGTAAAGGTAAGCCTGAACGAATATATCGATATTTCAAAGTACTTCAGCACAGCGCGTTCCAAAGTGTTTGTAAACGGTATTTTGGATAAACTGA
This sequence comes from uncultured Lentimicrobiaceae bacterium, assembly GCA_964440855.1. Lineage (GTDB taxonomy): Bacteria > Bacteroidota > Bacteroidia > Bacteroidales > F082 > CALAZZ01. The sequence goes on along the minus strand of CAYTUA010000246.1, from coordinate 6,083 downwards.
TTCACGAGTTCAAGGCCAGTGGTAAGATAGTGAAGCAGGGCAGGGGATTGCTTGATGAATAAGTAAACTGCTTTTGATTTGCGATTTATGATCTAAGATTTTTGAACTTTAAATTGCCAACTGCCTTAGCAATCTAACACCTACACCCGTGCAGCGGATTTTTTATGTCCTTCCTGCCAAACCAGATAATCCAGCATAAAATAGGCCCCGACAGCACTCAGTAGGTGCCATAGAAAATGTGTTCCCTGAGGTAGAAAACCAAAATCATGTGCATCCAACTGCCTGAAAAGTAAAGCCAATGCAAAGGAAACCAGTATCAGTACAATGGTACCGCCCTTTGCAAAATGAGCACGTATCAGCAATATCATCAGAGGAAATATAACCAGCAAGCCGGAAACAGCATAGGATAAATTGATGCTTAAATGTTCGGGTAATTCTTTGAAAAGCCACCACCTGAGCAGAAATACAGGGATAAAAATAAAGAGCACATACCACCATTTTGGGAGGATGCGCAACCAAAAATAAATGGCTATGCCAATGGTGAGCACAGCCGAAGGCAGTACATCCATTATTAGAAAAACCGGACTGATGCGGAAAGCATGAAAGAGCGTACTGCCCAAACCTCCTAAAAACACCATTAGCATAGCAAAAGACAGAAAAGGGGTGTGCCCTGAAGTGCTGCGAAGCTTGAAAAACCAATAAATGGCCGGAAGCATCATCAGTACAGAACTGGCAGCGTTCCATGGTTCAACAATGATCAGGTCAGGGTGGAATTCGGCATAGCGGGGGCCACCATCGGCCAGCCTTTGGTTGTACCAGAATTCGGCTAGTTGAAATAGTTTTGTTATGGGGTCGGCACCATGTATCATGGCTTGGTATTTTTGTTTAGAAAAGGATAATCGGTATAGCCTTTTCCGTTGCCACCGTAAAAAGTGTTGATGTCCCAATCGTTCAGCGGGGCGTTGGCGGCATAACGTTCGGGTAAATCGGGATTGGAAATAAAGAGTTTTCCAAAGGCAACCAAATCGGCATGTCCGTCGGCAATCACTTTTTCGGCCGTAGCAAAGTCGTAGCCGGCACTTGTAATCAAGGTTCCATTGAATAATTTCCGAAAGTGGGGCGTTACAACTTTCAGGTATTGTGGTAAATCCTCAAGTGAAGTTTTCACTGGCTCTATCAGATGCAGGTAAGCAAGCCCAAATTCATTCAGTTTTTCAACCAAATGGTTGAACGTATCGATTGGTTTTTCGTTTTGTACACCAAAATTTTTTCCCGATGGTGAAAGCCTGATGCCAGTACGGTGGCTGCCGATGGCATTGCACACAGCCGCAGTTACTTCCAAGCCAAAGCGGCATTTGTTTTCAATGGAACCACCATATTCGTCTATTCTTAAATTGGAACTGTCGTTGAGGAATTGTTCGATCAAATAGCCGTTGGCCCCATGAATTTCAACGCCATCAAAGCCTGCCTGTATGGCATTTAATGCAGCCTGCCTGTAATCGTCAATGGTCTGCATGATTTCGCTTTTACTCAGTGCTTTTGGGACCACTGCTTCCATTTTACCTTTGGGGGTTGTTACGTGGCCTGGTTCAGCCACTGCAGATGGTGCCACAGGCAATCCGCCATCTGCTTGCAGCAATGGGTGGGAGTGGCGGCCAACATGCCATAGCTGACAATAGATGCGTCCACCGGCTTTGTGCACGGCTTGGGTAACAACTTTCCAGCCTTCAATTTGCTGTGGACTGTATATTCCGGGTGTATTCGGGTAGCCCATACCTTTGGGCGAAATCTGGCTGGCCTCGCTTATGATCAAAGCTGCTGAGGCGCGTTGTGCATAATACATAGCATGCATCTCGTTCAAAACAAGCCCGTTGGCCGCGCGTTGGCGGGTTAAAGGTGCCATTACAAACCTGTTGGGGAGCGAAAAGTGGCCCGATACAAACGGGCTGAGTAGAATTTTTTCAGACATAATGATGGAATAGCTTACTGTACAACAAATTGCAGCGTAAAATGTTGTAACAAAATTACGAAAAGTGAAGTTGGGAAAAACAAGTTAGGGAGAAAATTACCTCGAATGAGGTCATTGCTATAAAAGGAGAATGCCCTTGAAGAGATTGTAAATCGTAAAAAACAACAAAAACGATTTACACTTCAAGGGCATCAAGTTCGAACTTATAAAACAACCAACCAATTTGAAGCAAAAGTACAGCGGACGGGAATACCCCAATTTTGCCAATCAGTTTACGGTGATTATAGATAAGTTAACGGTTATCCCATTATTCTTTCATTGAAATGGCTTTGTTCAGGAAGGCATTAAACGGGCATGCTTTTTGAAAGATGCTAAGTATATCCTTCACTGTATCAGTATTTTTAAGTTCTTCGTCGGCCATGTTTACCGAAACGATGTAGTGTTTGTACTTCAACCATTCGATATGCGGAAAATCGGACGGAAAACCCTTGGGCGGCCTGATCAGTTTTTCATCCATCATACCACCGAAAGTTTTCAAAAAGTCATCGTCTTCTATAACTGCCCCAAATGCCGCAGCATTGTAATAAATTTCGCGTCGGATGGCAAGCAGTGCCTCTTTTTCGGGGCTATAAACGCCGGCAGCCACAAAACTGCTGTTGGGCTCAAGGTGCAGGTAATAGCCTGCTTTATCAGATTTTTTGCCGCCCGGGGCCATATAGGCACTCATATGAGTTTTGTAGGGGGATTTGTCTTTCGAAAAACGCACATCCCTGTTGATCCTGAAAATGCACTTGGATGGTTCATTCACAGCTGCTTCGGGATCAAAATAGGAAATGCCTTTCAGCATGGCGGATGTCAGGTTCAGCAATTCGGTGCGGGCTTGTGCATAGTCGTCGCGGTGGGCTTCGAACCATTCTTTGTTGTTGTGTTCTTTCAGCGAATGAAGAAATGATAAAACTTTTGTAGGCATGGGGATTCATTTTGGTTTTTTAAACTATATTCGTGTCCTCAAAGATCGAATAAACTGCTGAATTGCGATGAAAAAAAAATTCAAATACTTCATTCCTTTGTTCTTGTTGTTGCCTGCAATGAGCTTTGCTTTCGAAGGTGCTGCTGTTGTTGGGGGGCGCTCCGCCGGTATGGGAAAAGCCTCGGTGAGCCTGCATGATTTCTGGTCAATTCAGAACAATCCGGCAGGTATGGCCATGCAAACCCATCTGGCTGCTGGGGTATATTATGAAAACCGTTTTATGCTGCCTGAACTAGGTCTGAAAAGTGCCGCCATTGTTGTCCCGGCTAAATTTGGGGTGATTGGGTTGAGCTTTAATCAGTTTGGTTATGAGCTTTTTAATGAAAACAAACTGGGGCTGGCTTATGCACGGTCCTTTGGTCCTCAATTGCGCATTGGCCTGCAGCTCGATTATCTGTCATCGCGTTTTGGAGGCGGCTACGAAGGCCGCGACAACATCAGCTTTGAGCTTGGGGTGCAGTCCAATATTAGTGAGAAGGTTATTTTAGGCGCGTTTATTTTCAATCCTGTAAAGGTTCGTTTTTCTGATTATACGGACGAGCGCATCCCTGTTATCCTGCGTCTCGGACTCACTTATATCATGTCGGAAAAACTAATCGGCATTGCCGAAGTGGAGAAAAATTTCGACCTCGATCCTGTCGTTCGCATTGGAATGGAATATGCCTTCAATGAGCTGTTTTATGCCCGTACAGGTTTGGCTGTTAATCCTGGAATATTCACTTTTGGCGCAGGAATGGACTTTGGTAGGTTGCGTTTTGATATAGCGGCATCCATGCATCAGGTGTTGGGAGTATCGGCACAGGGAGGGCTTATTTATCAATTTGGTAAGCCTGTGGAATAATGATGAAAGCAAGCGTTAAATACCTCTACTTTTCGCTGGGTTTATTCCTGTTTCTTGCTGTTTTTAAGCAAGCTTCAGCGCAGCAACAAGATACCATTGCCAATTTGCTGGCTGACCAATTGGCCCAGCAAATTGAACGAATTGCCGAGGAAACCGAAGATATACTTGATTATTCTGATCTGTTGGAGGAATATTACTTTTACCTGGAAAATCCTGTTAACATCAACAGTCCTGCTGCCATTGCGCTCAGGGATATGTACCTGATATCTGCATTTCAATACCAGCAATTGCAGGATTATATCAAATCGTATGGCCGATTAGTTGATGTAAACGAGTTGGTGATGGTAGAAGGTTTTGATAGCCAAACGTTGGCTTTGTTGAAACCCATTGTTATTGCTACAGAGGTGGTCGAGAGGCAAAAGATTAAGCCTTCCACTGTGCTACGTTGGGGGCGGCATCAATTGTTGATGCGGGCCGAACAAACACTTGAAGAGCAGGCGGGCTACGCCCCAATCAGCGATTCGGCCCTGCACGCCAGGCCCACAGCAAGGTATTTGGGCAGTCCTCAAAAATTGTATGCCCGCTATTCATTCAACTACCGAAACCGTGTAAGGGCAGGGGTGACCATGGAAAAAGATCAAGGGGAAGCCTTTTTCCGTAACAATGTGAACGATTCCTTGCAACGCATCCTTGGCGACAAGCTGCGCAATGGCTTTGATTTTTATTCGGCCCATCTTTACCTTGCTGATATGGGCATTGTCAGGCAATTGGCCATAGGCGATTACCACCTTGCTTTTGGTCAGGGACTTACGCTGTGGTCAGGCTTGTCTTTTGGCAAATCTACCGAAGCCACCAAAGTCATGAAATTTGGTGCCGGCATCAGGCCAAATACTTCCGTAAACGAAAATATCTTCCTCAGAGGCGCAGCAACCACACTAGGATATAAGAATTTTGAGCTTTCTGCTTTTTATTCAAGTAATAACATTGACGCCAATATTTCCCAAACCGATTCATTGTCAGATGAGTTGTTAACAATCAGCAGTCTGCAGGAAAGCGGCCTGCACCGCACTGTAAACGAATTGTTGAATAAAGAGGCTATAAAGCAGCAGTTGATTGGTGGCCGCCTGGCTTATCGCTCCACCCGCTTTGAGCTGGGCTTTACCATGCACCAAACCACCATGGGGGCCGAGTTGATTCCCAGGATTTATCCGTATAACCAATACCGTTTCACCGGCACAAACCTGATGAACCAGGGCCTGGATTTTAAAGTGATTTATCCCTCTTTTATGTTTTTTGGCGAAATCAGCCGGTCGGATAATGGCGGTATGGCAGGCATTGCAGGGCTAACGGCACAACCTGCTGCCTTTGTCGAGTTTACCCTGGTATATCGCGATTATGCCAAAGAGTATCAGAATCTGTTTAGCAATGGTTTTTCTGAGGGCAGTCAGAAAAACAATGAGCGTGGCATTTATGCCGGTGTAAATGTGGGCCTTTCGCCCCGCTGGCGGCTAAGTGCTTTTGCTGATCATTTTTCGCATGAATGGCTGCGCTTTCAGGCTGATGCCCCCAACTACGGGCACGACTATTTTGTGCAGCTTGACCATCGTCTTACACGCAGGTCCGATTTTTACATCCGCTTCAGAACCAAACAAAAAATGAAAAACGACCGCGATCCGTGGAACAGGATTGATTATTTGGTGGATTATACCAAAAACTCCTACCGCTTTCATATCAATTATGCTGTGAGCGAATCGTTTACATTCAAAAATAGGGCAGAATTGATCAGTTATACCCAGCAAAACAAGACAGACAGTTATGGATTTGTGATTTACCAAGATGTGCTGTTCCGTCCCCCTGCCAAGTCGTATCAGCTTACATTTCGCTATGCCATTTTTGATGCTGACACCTATGACAGCCGATTATATATGTACGAAAATGATGTGCTGTATGCCTTTTCCATACCTGCTTTTTACCAGAAAGGATCAAGAATGTATTTGCTGCTGAGGTGGCAAATCAGCAAAAGTCTGGATTTGTGTGCCCGCCTGGCACAAACATGGTATGCCAACCGGCCTCAGATAGGCACCGGCCTCGAAATGATCGATGGGAATGTGCGCACCGATGCCAAAGTGCAGTTGCGTTGGCGTTTTTGAGTTGCCGTTTTTTCCTTCAAACAAAATGTATTCATTCAGCCTGAATCAGTAAACCACCAGTTTCTTCTGGCCAACAACCATATCATTGGCGTC
>CAYTUA010000245.1:0-13101 GCA_964440855.1 uncultured Lentimicrobiaceae bacterium | reverse complement strand
ACGGGCCATACCAAAATGGCTGTGAACAGCCTGCCTGAGTTTACCGAACCCTTGACAGTAAAAATGGGATTCAGTGCAAATACGGGCGATTATATGCTTGTATTCGAGGGGCAGGAGAGTTTTTCAGAAGCCGTTCCTTTGTATCTTAAAGATAATAAAATCAACACATTGACCAATCTCAGAAGAGAAAGTGCCTATGGTTTCACTATGGAAGAAGGTGATGAGGCAAGCCGCTTTGAATTGCTGTTTATGGAAGCTGCCGGCACGGAGGAAAACCAGGCAATTGAAGCGCAGCTCCTGGTGCAGGGGCAGGAGGTCTTTATTATTACGAACGAAAACACCTTTGAAAAACTGCAGCTGTTCAGTTTATCGGGCCAGCTGCTCACCGAAAGGGAAATAACCGCAGGCAACACCAGTCTGCATATCGCCACAAAGGGCTGTTACATTATCAGGCTGTTGGGCAGGCATGCCACTTACAGCAGCAAGGTCATCATCCGCTAAGCCACCCACAGCGATCCGTGGGCCATTGATTCGGTTCGGCCAAAGCGCTTGATTGCGGGGCAAACAGCCCTGAACCCGGCAGGAGGTTTTCTGTCGGGTTTTTCTGCTTTCATTTTTAGCAATGCATCCTCAAAGCTCTCTTGTTAAAAAGTGAATTGTCAAAAAAAAATGAAACCCCATCTTTGTCCCACCTAAACAACAACCGATGAAACTGCGATTTGTTTTGCAGCTTTCTCTGCCACTATGGATATCTGCTTCTCTTTCAGCGAAGTCCTATTCAATTGAAATATTGGGCAAAGACAAAGGTTTCGAAAAAAGCGAATTTCATTTTCATAACCAAGGATAAGTCGGGGTTTTTATGGTTATGTGCCCCAGCAGGAAAATCAAAAGCGGAATCAATGGAAAAATAATCTTGGTTGTGGAAGATGTTGATGCATCATTCGATTTGCTAAAAGTAATTCTTCAAAGCAGTGGAACACAAGTAACACCTGCCAAAGACGGAGAAAAAGCCGTTGAAATCTGTAAAAAAAACAAGGATTTCGACCTGGTTTTGATGGATATCCAACTTCCCGGCATCAATGGTCTCGAGGCCACCAAAGCCATTAAAAAACTGCAACCTGACCTACCAATCATTGCCCAAACAGCTTGTGTCATAATGGATGACAAAGAGGCCTGCTTTGCAGCAGGTTGCGATGGCTATATAGCAAAACCCATTAAAGGACAACTCCTGCTACCGGTACTTCAACAAGTGTTGATGAATGGTCATACCATTTAACCAAAAAAACGATGAGCACAGACTTTTCTGACATTAATACGAAAGCTGGTTCACATATTTGGAGTACAAAAAACTATTTGCGAAAAATAAACCTGTTAAATAGAGGCCTGATCACAACAAAATGACCTTTGTCAGACAGCATTTAATCGAGCCTTGTAAAGGGTTTATTCTTTCCTTTCAGCAGGCATCAAATCCAAAAACGCATCTTCAAAATACTCCATTATGCGTACCGATCCAACTTTGGAGAAATGGTTGGCATCACTGAAATAGATTTCATTGCCCTTTTGACTGATGCAGGTTCCATCGGTACAAAATGGTTCAGTGGGATCAAAAAAGTAAAAGTTGGGCTTTGATTTAAAATATTCGCGCATAAACTCATTCATCCTCAACACCGAATGCTCAACTTCAAAAGTGCTTGAAACCGGCGAAATAAATGACAAATAGGATGGTTTCATCAGTTTATCAATATAACTCAAGTTGCCGGTTCGAACAGGAGAAGCACCCATTAAAATAATTTTGCGATCTTTCCCCACCAATGCGCGGAGTTTTTCAATTTTTTCGCAAAGCAATTGGTAAGCATCAGGTTTATCGATCTTGGAGGGTTCAATCATTGTTCCCGTTGTTTCATCAATAATTTTGGAGAATGAAAAAAGCCGCATGCGCCAATAATAACTGATCACAAACACGGCATCCGGATTTTCTTCCAGCAATTTGATTTTGGCCGTCAGCAACGAATCTACATCAGCAGTGCATTTTCCACCTGTAGGAATCACATCCGGCAACACAAAACAGCTCAGGTAAGAAACATGCACTTTCAAACCATGCTTTTGAACCAATAATGAATCCAGTCCGGCGGCATAATGCCCCGAATGGCTATCGCCCATCCAAATCATATCAATTTGATCTTTGGGCTTTTCTTTGTTGCTGAGTGCTGTTTCAAAGCGATAATAAGCCCCTCCCCAATTGGTGTAATGGTACTGAAGTGGTACGCCAATGGCTTCAATCAGCGCAAGATTCTTTTCGCCCAAACGCCAGGTCCAGCCATCATTGGCAGCAATATGCCTTTTTAATGCATAGGAGCCTGTTGCAAATACCAGAAACAGCAAGCCCATCCGCACATAATCCATCTGAATTCGCTTTGCTTTGCTATGTCTGATGGGCGTTTCGTAATAGTGGTAAACCAAGAGTGAAATTCCAATCGAAAGACCAAACAATATCAGTCCGCTCACAAATGTTAAAGGCCTGTCGTAAAGTTGTTTGTAATACACAATGATGGGCCAGTGAAACAAATAAATGGTATAGCTGGCATTGCCTATCTGACGAAGGAAAGCATTTGCATAAAACCATTTGAAGTACTTGCTTTGGGGAGCAATGATCAGCAGTGAAATACCCAAACACGGAATGATATTTAAAACACTGAGATATTGAAGTTGGTCGTTAAAATGGATGCCTGACATCAGGATGAGTGCAAACCCAAGTAAGCTCATGAACAACTTGATGATTTCACTTTTGATTTTAATTTCCGGCACAAAAACTAACAATGCTCCCAGAAGGAATTCGTAGGTGCGAAATGGCAACAAAAAGAAAAGTAATGATTGCAAGTCAGTTGTGGAATCCTTCTTATTCGAGAAGAAAGCCAGTATCGATTCCGAAACACCAAAAGCATTCACATACCACGTGGCTATAAATGCAATCACTGTCAGTATCAATATCATCCAGGAAGTCTTGAACCATTGAAAAAAACGCAGCAACACAAAAAGTGTCAATGGCCAGATAAAATAATACTGTTCCTCAATTGAAAGCGACCATGTATGCAGCATGGGTTTCAGCTTGGCGGTGGTATCAAAATATCCGGCTTCACCCAAAAAGTAAAAATTGGACAGGGCAATTGATCCTGAAAAAATGGAGTTAGTCAGACTGATAAAATCAGAGGGTGAAAGCAACAAAAAACCCAAAATAAAAACGAAGACAGCCGTCAGAAAAAAGGAAGGCAAAAGTCGTTTTACACGTCGGTAATAGAATCTGGAAAAACTAAAATCATTGGTGGTGTGGTATTCATGTAAAATATTGCGCGTAATTAGAAAGCCGCTGATTACAAAAAATACATCTACCCCAATAAAGCCACCCTTAAAAAGATGGATGTCAAGATGAAAAAGCAATACCAGCAATACAGCAAGTGCCCGCAGGGAATCAAGATGATCAAGGTATTTTAATTTTGTCATGCCGATAGTTTGGAGAATTATCTGATATCGTTCAATTGTTCATTTAAAAACACGGCAAATAAGTATATATCTAACTTATAATGAAAATATTACAACAAATAATTCTATTTTATCTGCATTTTAGCACGCGAAATTAGGACTAAATAATGACATAAAAAAGATCAAACAAAAGCATATCGAAATAAAATGAATTAAAGCTTAATTCAAAAACCTTAACTAAAAATCCCCTTAGTTAAGAAAATGACCCCAAAACTTAAATAAGGAAAAACTTAGTTAAGGGGTTGGGGAGAATTCTTAACTGTTTGTAAAAGGGATCTGATATTGAATCAACATAAAATTATTCATAATGCATCATATTTTATTCATAATGATTTCTTTGTAGAAAATATCAAACACCATGAGCTCCCGTAAAATTATTCTCCTTCCTAAGGTTGTGAGGCTACTTCAACAACTTGGCGAAAAAATTCGTCAGGCCAGGTTGCGGCGCAGGCATACTGCAATTTAGCTTTTTGACCGTGCAGACATATCGCGCTCAACACTTTTTCGGTGGAAATTTTGGGCAAAGACAAAGGCTTCGAAAACTGGCTGAGCACCACCAGCAAACAATTTGATTCGTTTAATGAGCTGATTTTTCAGTTGGGTTATACCTATCTGATCAGGTAGAAGTGTATTGCAATGACCTGAGCTTTGCTGTTCTGTTGGTTTTTCCAGCAGGAAAACCATGTGGCAGCCGAATTCAATGATCAGAGTAGCTTTACGCTATCTTTCGAAGAAAATACCGCTGAACCAGCAGCAGCAACAGACCATGATAAACCAATCCACCTGCAATGGCAAAGACAAACCACGGCCAATGGTTCAGGTTTTCAAAAGCAAAATAAACCCACCAAGCCGGAAAAACAGCCATGGCCCAGCCCCAGCTGCCGGGAAAAAGAAATGCAACTACTGGGAGTAATATCATGAAATTAAGTGCTTTGGTATAGGTAGCCCCTTCAATTTTGTTTGCAGCCATAAAGGCCGGAATCATGGCCAATAAGGGTGCTGAGGTTGCTACAAGAACTGACAACAGGAGCATTTGCAAAATCGTAGCTGAAAAAATTCCCGTAAACCCAAGCATCAGCATGCAACAGAATAATCCAAATAGATAAATGAGTGCCATTCGATAAATAACGATCTTTTCAAATGAAATGGGCAGAACCTGCAATACGACATGGATGTGTTGGTCTTTTTCGTCGAGCATAACAAAGGCCATGGCGATGCCGGGCATCAGCGCGCCCGTTATGCATAAAGCGGCCAATATGATATGGATATATTGGTCTGCTTCAGGCCACGATTCCTGCAAAGGTGGATAGCCAAAGCGAAGCAATGCCAGCATAAGCAAGGGTGCAATGCAGATTATGATAAGCGAGGGGTCCCGCATGATGTTTTTGAAGTCTGTCAGGATTAATTTTAGCATTACTGAATTTTTAATTGGTCATAAATAGGGTAAGCATCAATTAATCAGGCTTCTGCGCCACATACGCTTTGCCAAGGCAAAAGCCGGGAAAAGCGATAGTGGCAGGTAAACAAGCGCGTAGATTTTGTCATCGAGCGCAACTTCAGTATTGAAAGCCGCTTCAAATAGTATCAGGGAGGCCTGTGTTGGGATAACATACAAGACGATGGTGTTGGTGATGCCAAAATAGTTGAGCAAAGGCAAAAAGCAGGGAATCATAAAAAGTGGGATCACTATAAAATACTGATTGAAGGTTTGAACCTTCGACACAGCCACAAAACCGAAAAAAATGAACAACAAAGATGACAGCACTACTGCCAAGCCCATGAATAAAATATGAAAATGGAATCCCACTGCTGCAAAACCCATCACCAAGGCCGATAACAAAGCCAGGATAGTTAGTGTAATGGCCTTGCTCGCTATGTATTCGCCTGGGCTGACAGGACTAACAATCATGGCTTGCAGGGTATTTCCCTGCTTTTCGAAAAGCATCATCACACCGATGAACAAAAAGCCCAGCATCACCGGGTCGGTAAAGATAAATAGGGTGACAACTGTATGAAAATGGGTTTCGGGCAACACCTGAAATATAGCTGCATACAAGGCAGTAATGACAAGTGTCACCAGCAAAATCTTGTTTCGTACAATAAGAATAGCATCCAGTTTCATCAGGCTTGCCAGCCGCTTGGTATTCATTGGCTTGTGGTGTTTAGGTTAATGATTGCCCTGTGGTTTTTATAAAAACATCTTCCAGACTGGCTTCGGTGGTATGCATGGAGTGAATCTGCCCCTGCCTGATGATAGTTTGAAAACTTTGATTGCCGGCAAGTTTATCCAGATCAAATTCTTCATTTTCAACTTGATCTTTTCCATGTTCGATTTTAAGCTTCCGGCTACCATATTGAAGTTTGAGCTTTTTAGGACTATCAATCAGCTTGATTTCTCCATCCGTTATAAAAGCCACCCGGTCGCAAAGTTCGTCTGCATCGTGCATATTGTGGGTAGTCAGGAAAATGGTTTTGCCTTTCTGCTTCAAATTCAGGATGATGTTTTTTAGCGTACGCGCATTAACCGGGTCCAGGCCTGAAGTGGGTTCGTCCAGAAAAATGATTTCGGGATCGTGTAAGAGGGGCCTGATGAAATTTAGGCGCATTTTCATCCCTTTCGAAAACTCGGACGTTGGTTTGTTGGCAAATGCTTTCAGGCCAACACTGTCCAGAAGTTCCAAAGGGTCAATACAGGGGTTTTCATAAAAGGAAGCGAAAAAGCGCAGGTTTTCTAAAGCTGTCAGGCGTGGATAGTGGTTGGGCAGTTCGAAGCCTACCCCAATGCGGTTGTAATAATTTTGCCGAAGGTCTGTCAATTCGCAACCTTCTACGGTAGCGCTACCTTCATAGCCACGTAGCAAACGGATCAATATTTTCTGGGTGGTGCTTTTGCCTGCACCCGAAGGCCCCAAAAAACCAAATATTTCGCCTTTTGCTACTTCAAAGCTGATCTGTTTTACCACCGGCTGTTTTTGTCGCGGGTAGGTATAGGAAAGGTTTTTTATTTCAATCATTTTGCTGTATTTGCCCTATTGTTTTATGCAATCGAAAATTGTTTGAACCAATTGTTTTTCATTTTGATGGGTTTGTGCGCTTTTGCGCTGTAAAACGCCGTGCATTTCAATCCCGTCGAATGCAGCCTGAAGCAAAGCGGCAATGGTAGAAGGGGGAAGGGTATTATTTATTTCCCCTTTTTGTTGTGCCATTTCAACGATATGCTCCAATTGTGTTTTTTCGTGTTGAATAAACAATTCTACTTTTTGCTGCACCTTCGGTAAATGCTTGATGGCTTCCATGATAAACATAAAAAAGTTGATTTCACTTTGATCAATGCCCAGCTGTGATGCAAACCAGGCAAAGGCTTTTTCTTTTTGAAGCAAGAATTCATCCATATTCTCTATAAAACTCTTTTGAGGGGCAGGCTCAAATCCACCATCGGAAGCAATTCCAAAAAAGAATTGATCCACCACTGCTTCGAAAAGTGCTTCCTTGCTTTCAAAATGATGATAAAAGGCTCCTTTTGAAAGCCCTGTTACTTTTAGTATTTCACTCAGAATCACTTCCTTGTAACTCATTGTCATAAACAAGGCAAATGCTTTTTCGATGATAAATCCCTTTGTATTTTTCATAATAAACCGACCAGTTGGTTTGCAAAAATACAACTATTTTGATAAGCTGCTAAACCAGACAATAAAAAAAGTAGAAGAAATCTCGTTTCGCTCTTTAAAGAGTTTTAAATCAAAAGCCAGAACTTAGATAATTAACAGCTTATTTGGTTTTTGAAAACATTATTGAAAATAATCTGAATAAGGCTCGCAATCGTCAAAATACTGTTTTGGGGTCATGCCGGATAATTCCTGAAAATCATTAATCATATGTGCCTGGTCATAATAACCGCATTCGTAGGTCAGCTCAGTAAGGCTGTGATTGCTGTTCAGGGATTTTCGGGCAATGGCATGTTGAAACCGGATGATTTTCAAAAACTGCTTTGGGGAAGTGCCTACCATTGTCGAAAAATTTCGTTCGAATTGTTTGCGGCTATAGCAGGCATCCGATGCTAAATCATCAATTTTCACAAGGCCTTTCGCTTGGTTTATTTTATAAATGACATTGTTTATTCTTTCGAAATTGTATTTTAATGCATTGTTAAACAAAATTTTAGAAAAGTAATGCTCAACAATTCTTATCCTTTCTGCAAATGTGGTGGCTTCAAAAAGCCTGGTCTCAATTTCTTTTGCATCATGTTTAAATACCAAGTTGAAAGGCAGGTTTTGATTGTACAACTCATGCAGTGGAACATCCAAAAAAGCTGATAAACCATGCGGTTGGAAAATGATTGAAAACAAGGAAATCTTTCCGGTAATTTTCAAATCGTAATAGTTTTTAAGCTGGCCTGTGATGAGCGTGTGTTCGTTGATTGAATGTTGATTGCCCACCGTAGCCGGCTTTTCGTCAAAATAGAAAACAAGTTCGAGCAACCCACTTGGTACAATACGCTGAATATGTGCCTTGCCTTGCGGAATGCAGTTTTCCAAAGTCCAGTAATGCTTGATGAACTTTGACAGATACATTGATGGTTTGGCGATATGGTATAACATTGTTTTACAGGGCAACAATGGCAAAATTAAGAATTTTTAATTTGGGATTATGGCCCATACTAAAAGGGCCATAATCCCGGATAATTAGCTATTCCTCACCATAAAGGCCAACTTTGTTGCCTTCACTGTCGACAAATACGGCAAAGTACCCCATGCCTTCGGCTTCAATTTTTGTTTTTGGCTGAACAATGGTTCCTCCATTTTTTTTAATTCTTTCAATGGTGCCATTCAGGTCTTTCTCTGTATTGAAACTTACCAGGGCACCATCTTTACCAGGTTTAAAATTTGGTGCAAACGAAATGGCACCCTCCCCATTGGGAAAACAGGCCATCTTTTCTTCGCTACCTTCGATGATCTGTAAATCAATGTTTAAAACTGATTTGTAAAAGCCTACGGCCCTTTCAAAATCTGCGGCCGGGATTTCCACCCATGAAATTAATTTTTTCATTTCTTTGATCTTTTTGTTAATGATAAATTCGGGGCAAAAGTAGTTTCACCAACACGGCCAAAATTGGAAATTTGCGACAATATCTGCCTCTTGTGTCATGAAATTATACAAATAATAAGGCATTTAATAACTTTATTACCTTTGTAAAAAACCTTAATATTACTTGATCATGAAAAAGCATAGTACGATTATTTTAATTTTAGTGTTTTCGATTTTTTCACTGATTGCCGAAGCACAAATTGGCAATCGGCTTAAAAGGGCAGTGGAGCGGGGTGTTTCAGAAGCTGTTGAAAAGAAGACGGAGGAAGCTGCACGCGATATTGCAGAAAAGCAACTGGACAAAGCATTGGAAAGTCTGTATGGCGATGAAGAAAATCAATCTGAAGAAAAAAGGGCCAGCAATCTCAGTCGCATGATGAATTCATTAAACATGGATGCAGAGACAAAAGACGCCTATTATTTTTCAGGTTATGCAGAGATGGAGATTTCGGGCACCGAAGCCAACGGAAAAGCAAGGGAACCCGCTCAGATTAAGACCTATTTTAATGAAAATGAGAATTATTCCGGGATGGAATTTAGCGAAAACGCCAAATCAAAGGAAAAGTCAACCATGATTTTTGATTTTGATAATGATGTTTCCATCGTTTTGATGGATAATAAAGGCGAGCGTTACAGTATTGCTATGGTGATGGACTGGGAACAATTGAGCGAAACCGCAATAGATGCAGCGCAAAACGAATCGGAACTGGCGGACTACAAAGATTTTTCATTTGAGAGGACTGGCAAAACAAAAACCATTCACGGATATGTTTGCGATGAAATTGCCTACGAAGGCCCTGAAGAAAGGGGCAGTTATTGGGTGAGTCGCGGCAGCAATAAGGGGATGAATTCCCTTTGGGGCAGCAACAATCCTTTCATGACAGAGCGTTTCAAAAATATGAATCCTGATTATATGGCCATGATGCCGGAAGGGGATGTACTTGAAATTTATCAGAAAAGCAAGGTTGACAAGACCGAAGTGCACCTGAAAATGATCGATATAAATGAGAACAACTCCATTATTTTCAGCATGGATGATTATCCGGGAATGATGCAGGCAAGTAAATGATTTGTTTTATATTAGACTGTTTTAGCGCTCTGTATCACCTCATTACTTCATATTCCGCCCCAACTGGAAAACGAGGAGAAATCTCCACTCCATATATTCAAGTATAAACTTAAACCAGCTTGGCTGATTTCTCCTTAGCCCGCTCTGCTTATTAACCATGCATAAACGTAGGGGAAACGCACTGCTTGTGAGGTGAAATCATCAGGAAGATAATACTCTTGATCGATAGATTGTCAGCTCGTTTTGTTGCATAAAAAACTCCAGAGAAAAAATCAACTCTGGAGTATATAAATGTTCAAAATTATAAGAAAACGCCCTAATCGATCGTCCACGTATTGGCACTGCGCAGCATTTCATCCGTATTTTTTACAGCTGAATTTGCTTTGGCTTCCTTGATGGTGTTTTCCATCACTTTTTCGAAAGTTTCGGCAGCTACTGAACGGATGATGCCAAAAGCGACCGGAAATACCGGTGGTGCCATGCGGGCTATCATCACATGCACGCCGGGGTCCTGCTCATATTGGTCATGAATCAGGATGTCTTTTTCAGTGATGCCGTTTTCGCCAAGTGTAACCAGTTCAAGGCGGGTGCCTTTGAGCACGATGCCTTTGTCGTTATTTTTACCAAAGATAAGCGGCTTTCCATGAACCAGGTGCAGCTGATAATCGTCCCTTGTTTCGCGGGCGGTGATCAGTTCGTGGGCTTTGTTGTAAAAAATCACACAGTTTTGCAATACTTCAACCACTGAAGTGCCCTTGTGTTTGGCTGCTTCCTCAAAAATTACCGCCAACTGTTTGGGATTGGTGTCCAAACCACGGGCAAAGAAATTGCCCTGCGCGCCAATCACCAGTTCGCCGGGGTTAAAAGGCCTTTCAAAAGTTCCCTGCGGACTTGTTTTGGTTTTGGTACCTCGCGGTGTGGTTGGAGAGTACTGCCCCTTGGTAAGCCCATAAATCTTGTTGTTAAACAACAGGATGTTGATGTCGATATTCCGCCTGATGGTATGGATAAAATGGTTGCCACCAATGGCCATGCTGTCGCCATCACCGGTTATCATCCACACGCTCAGTTTGGGGTTCGCAAGTTTTACGCCTGTAGCCAAAGGTGCTGCCCGTCCATGGATGCCGTGCATGCCGTAGGTATTCATATAGTAAGGGAAGCGCGACGAGCAGCCGATGCCCGAAACAACAACAAAATCTTCTTTGGCAACGCCTAGTTTTGGAAAAACTCCTTCAACAGCATGCAAAATGGCATGGTCGCCACAACCGGGGCACCATTTTACCATTTGGTCACTGCTGAAATCTTCTTTTGTAAGCTGTAAAATGCCGGTATCTATTGTTTGATTTTCCATGTTTATTAGGCGTTTAAGAGTTTGTTAAACTGCTGTTCCAGTTCGGCTACCATAAAGGGCAAGCCTTGAATTTTGTTATACTGTTGGTATTCGAATTGCGGATAATTAATTTTCAGGTATTTGATAAACTGGCCATTGTTAATTTCGCAAACAATTCTTTGCTTATAGCTTCCCAAAACCGCTTCCGTATTTTTTGGCAAGGGCATAATATTGCGGAAATGTGCCAATGCAATGGATTTGCCTTGTTCGATCATTTTTTCAACCACCGTAAGCATGACGCCATGCGTGCCTCCCCAGCTAACCACAAGCAAATCAGCATCATCAGCCCCAAACACTTCCAGTTCGGGAATATAATCAGCCACTTTTTCCACCTTGGCCTCGCGCAGCAAGGTCATTTTTTGATGATTCATGGGATCGTGCGACACATTGCCACTGCCATCTTCCTTTTCGAGGCCGCCAACGCGGTGGCGCAGGCCTTCTGTTCCGGGAACAGCCCAAAAACGGTTCAGTTTTTCGGGGTCGCGGCGATAGGGTTTATATTCTTTGTCATTGGCTTTGGCCAATGGAGGGGTAATTGGGGGCAGGTCGGCCACCCGGGGCAACCTGAATACTTCTGAACCTTGCGCCAGCGAGCCATCTGTAAGCAGAATTACGGGCGTCATATGCTCCAGGCTGAGTTTGGCCGCATCATAAGCAGCGTAAAAACAATCGGCGGGGCTTTTGGCAGCAATCACAATTACAGGTGCTTCGCCATTGCGGCCATAGAGTGCCTGCATCAGGTCGCTTTGTTCCGATTTGGTTGGCAATCCGGTTGAGGGGCCGCCACGTTGCACATTTACTATTACCAGCGGTAATTCAGTCATAACGGCAAGGCCAATGGCTTCACTTTTGAGTGAAAGACCGGGGCCGCTTGTGGTGGTTATGGCCAATGAGCCGGCAAAACTAGCACCAATGGCGGATACAATACCCGCAATCTCATCTTCGGCCTGAAAAGCTTTAACACCCAATTCTTTATGTATGGTCAGTTCTTGCAATATCTCTGTTGCCGGCGTGATAGGGTAGGAGCCCAGAAAAAGTTGCAGGCCTGCTTTTTCAGCAGCTGCAATAAAACCCCATGCACTGGCAATATTGCCTGTAACATTGCGGTAAAGGCCTTTTTCCAAAGCTGCAGGTTCCACTTTGTAAGTATCGCTGAGGAGTTCTAAGGTTTCTGCATAATTGTAACCGGCAGCCAGCACATAGGTATTGGCTTCTACAACGAGTGGATTGGACTTGAACTTCTTTTCGTAGTATTTATTAACCAGCTCAAGCTCCCTGTTGAACATGTACATGACAATACCAAGGGCAAACATATTCTTGGTTTTCATCACTGTTTTGTTGTCCAGGCTTAGCTGCTTCACGGCTTCACGCGTAAGTGTGCTGATGGGGGCCTTGATCAATCGGTAGCTCTCCAACGAACCATCCAATGTGGGGTCAGCTGCATAACCAGCCCTTTCGAAGCCTTTTTCAATAAAAGCGTCAGCATCCAATATGATAATAGCGCCATCCTTGACCCACTTCATATTGGCCTTTAGCGAGGCCGGGTTCATAGCGATAAGCACATCGGCCAAGTCGCCGGAGGTATAAATTGATTTGTGGCCAAAGTGTATTTGAAAGCCCGAAACGCCTGCTACAGTTCCCTGAGGTGCCCTGATCTCTGCCGGGTAATCCGGGAAGGTGGCGAAATCATTTCCTGCAAATGCCGTAGAATCAGAGAAAAGAGCTCCGGTGAGCTGCATGCCGTCGCCTGAGTCACCAGCAAATCGGATAACGACTTGTTCAAGCTCAACAACCTTGCTATTCTTACTTGTCATAATGGAAAGTTTTATTTTTTGCAAAGGTAGAAGTTTTCGACTTGTAAGCCCCATTTATGCACCGATTATAGCAGATTGAAAACGATTGCATAAAGCAAGAATATTCACCCTAAAAATATATAAATCAGTCTTATATAGCCATCCATCACTTTGAATAGGCCGGGCGGTTTTTCTGTAATATATAATGAATCTAAATTTGTTGGCTG
>CAYTUA010000244.1:0-2610 GCA_964440855.1 uncultured Lentimicrobiaceae bacterium | reverse complement strand
CTTACCATGGGCCCGCCGGTGGTGTATGCGCAAAAACGGGTTGGCCTCCATGGAAAAGTATTTATCATGTTCAAATTGCGCTCACTCAAACGGTCTTTCAACAACCAGCATGGCACACTGCACACCAATGGCGATATCACCCCGCTCGGTAAATTTATCCGCATCTTCAGGCTCGATGAGTTCCCGCAGATTTGGAACATCCTCAAAGGCGAAATGAGCTGGGTGGGCCCTCGCCCCGAAGTGCCTTACTATGTGGAGAAATATACCGGCCTGAATCCTGATTTTGCCCTGCGTACAAAAGCATTGCCCGGTATTACCGGCCTGGCACAGCTGAAAAATCCCAATGCCACACCCGACCACAACCTCGACAAACTATACCACGACATGGACTATATCCGGAATGCCAACCTGCGCATGGATATGAAAATCCTATTCAATACATTCTTTATAATCTGGAAAAAATGAAAGCTAAATACATTATCATATTCCTGCTGTTGGTTGGCTTTTCAACCCAGGCACAGGAATTATTCCACCGCAAAAACCTGGCAAATATTGATGTGAATAAATTGAGTTCACAGGACCTGAACCGCTTTCAACGGCAAATCGCCTCCACCAATATGACAGAACTCGAAATAATGAGCTACCTCATGGAAAAAGGCCTTTCCAGAACCGAAATTGCCAGCCTGATGAGGCGCATGGACCAAACCTCCTCACGCCTTTCCAAACCCATGGAATACGACAAGGACGACATGTTTTATGATGCCCAGGAACGAACCGACCCCCTGATCAACCGCATGTACCTCCAAAGCCGCGAATTTCCCGATTCCCTTATTTTTGGTTCGGAACTCTTCAGAAATGTACAGATGGATTTTGCCCCTAACCTCCAGCTGGCAACACCCGTGAACTATGTGCTCGGCCCTGGCGACGAAATCAATATCACCCTCCATGGCAATCAGGAAGTGTTCACCGACGAAACGATAAGTCCCAAAGGAAGTATTACCCTGCAATATGCCGGCGTGGTGCAGGTGGGTGGCCTTACAGTTGAACAGGCCGAAGAAAAAATACGCAAAATTCTCATTGATCGCGGTTTTGATGCACTGGCTTCAGGTGGCACCAAATTAACGCTATCGGTAAACGAATACCGCAGCTTTCCCATAACTGTTATCGGTGCCAAATATGCGGGCAATTATACAGTGCCTTCTGTGGCTTCGGCCTTTCATGCCCTGGTATTGGCTGGTGGCCCGCACACACGCGGCAGCTATCGCCACATCGAAGTAATACGCAAAGGCAAAATTATTCAGCGCATCGACCTCTACCGTTTTATGGTGCATGGCGACCGAAGCCATGATGTAACACTCCAGGAAAATGATGTGATCAATATCCCCGTATATGAAAACCTGGTGAGCCTGAAAGGGGAAGTGAAACGCCCGGGATTTTTTCAGCTTACCGAGGGTGAAAACTTTGAAACCCTGTTGAAATATGCCGGAGGCTTTACCCCTTTGGCCTACAACGAAAATATTTATGTGGAGCAGGTGGGTGGCAATGAGTTCAAAACACGCGATGTGCTCAAAAACGAATTTGGCAGCTATATGCCCGCTTCAGGTGATGTGATTATTGTGGGCTCCATTGCGAATCGTTACCACAATAAAGTAAGTATTTCAGGCGCGGTTAGCCGTCCGGGTAACTATGGCTGGCACGAAGGCCTGATGCTATCAAATCTGGTGGAACGTGCCGGCGGACTGCTCGAAAGTGCATTGCTTTCGCGTGGATTGGTTTATCGCTCGGGTAGAAACCACGAGAATGAATACCTGCGCTTTGTGCCACAACAAGTGATTGAAGGCGAGACTGACCTGGCCCTTATGGATGGCGATTCCATTGTTTTTGGCGACAGAAGAAGGATGTTTCCTTATGAGTTTATCAATGTGGTAGGAGAGGTGCGCAAAGCTGACAAATACACCTTCGGAAAAGGAATGACAGCACTCGATGCCATTCTACTGGCTGGTGGTATCAAGCAGGGGGCCATCGCCAACCGCATCGAAATTGCCCGCCGCATCGAAGGTTCCAATGATATGCAAATTGCCCGTATTATTGAAGCTGGTTCAGATGCCGAACTCATCCTGCAAGCCGAAGAAGTGGAACTGCAACCCCTCGACATCGTCATCGTCAAACCCAATCCCGACTATATGGGGCAGCAGGTGGTGTATGTGGAAGGCGAAGTGGTTTATCCCGGCACCTATGTGCTGCTGCAAAGAAACGAACGCCTGAGTTCTGTATTGAAAAGGGCAGGGGGCATCAACGAAATCGGTGATGAAAATGCGGTGTTCATCATCAGACAAAACCTGAATCCCGTCATACAGGAAGAATTGAAAAAGATGGGGCTCGAAGACCCCGATTCTTACCTGGCACTCGACTCTTTGCTTAAAAGTAGAAGTGTGAATGGTAACAGCCAACAACGAAAAGCCATGAAAGAGCCTGCAGCCGGTACCCTCATGGATAGCAGGAGCCTCTCTTTGTCCGATCCCTTTTATGGTTCAGGCAATATGCCAAACAGCGGTATTTTTGATGTTGAAGGGAAATCAAAAACATGGCACGACATTTACATACTCACGG
>CAYTUA010000243.1:0-7655 GCA_964440855.1 uncultured Lentimicrobiaceae bacterium | reverse complement strand
GGCAATCAGCAGCAAGCTATCGGCATCGCGTGCGCGAAACTCCCATTCGATGAATGAACCTTCGGGAACAACAATGCGCGTGAGTTCGCGGAAAGTCTCCTCTTTACGTTTTGTATAAGCCGGATACACTACATCGGCCTGATAGGAGAGCAATACAGGTTTTGGATATACAAGTATTTTGTATGGCTCACTAAAGAAACCGGGCGTTTCGATGCGGAATACAACATCTTGTGTCAGCTTCCTGAAAGTATAACTGAAATCGTTGGGGTTTTTACGGTGCATACTATACCTGAAGCCTCCTGAAACCACCGTGAGTTGCGCAGGGATTTCGCTGCCGCTTACATGCACTTGCACTTCGAAATCTTCATGCTGTACGGCCTTGAAATCATCATTAAGCACCTGAACTTCAAATGGTAAAGGTTTGATATATACTGTTTTGTAGTCCAAAATACGCTTGGAAGGTTCCATTACAAAACCCGGAAATAAAATAAGTGCTAAAAGCAGGCCTGAAATCGGTATTAAGGCAAAACGCAAATATTTCAGGTTTTGCCGCAAATCAACGGCATTGTTGAAAGGAATGGGGCGTAGCCTGTTTATTTTCTGTTCAATACTGGCCATAAGCAGGCTGTCTTCATCGGACAATTCTTTGCTAAGCTTATTTAGCTGTAAGGTATTGAGCAGCTTATCTTCTACCTCAGGAAAGTGACGTCCGATTTCGCGGGCCGCCTGGTCGTAAGGCATCGACTTGCGATAGGCAAGCAATTTATAAACTGGCAATAAAATATAGCGATACAGTATTAAGGCAGCAAACAACAAATAGCCATATAAAAGTACAAGCCTGAAGGTAGTTTTCAGATAGGCAAAAAATTCGATCGTATTGATGGCGAGGTAAAACAACACCAGCAAAAAGGTACTGTAAAGAAAACCTTTTATTAAACGGTTCAGGTAGTACTTCTTGATAAATCGTTCTATCTTTGTTACCAATATGCGATAACTGTCATTCATGTTTTTTCCTTTTTTCAATATGCGCTGCTGTTTGTCAAAACGAGCAATTCAGGTGCTTATTTTGCAACAAAGATACATCATGCTAAATACATGCAATCAAAACCTTAAACATTAACCCCATGAAAAAGTTTTTTACGCTGATTATTTTAATCCTTGGAACGGCTTTATTTGCCCAGGAGGCGGAGGTACACATCCACGACCGCTATTGTCGTCATTACCCCCGCATTGCTGATTTTCCGGCCTATGCCTACCGCAACGACTGGCAAAGCGACTTTGTGCACGACTATGACGTCACCTTTTATTGGCTGGATATTGAGGTGGGCAGCACCACAACAGCAGTTTCGGGCAAAGTAACCATTAAGGCTGAGGTTGCGGCCGAAATTTTCGAAACCTTTGCTTTTGAATTGGTTGACAATTTTACCATCGACTCAGTTGTTTTCAACAACCAAACAATAACCGAATATGATAGGGTAGGGGACAATGTGCTGGTTGAGGTACCCGCTATGAATGCCGGTGACACCTTTACCGCAGAAATTTACTACGGTGGTACCCCTCCTTCGGGCAGCGGTTTTTTCAACGGCGTTTCCAATGGCTACTCCAATACCTGGGGCAAAAGCGTAACCTGGACGCTCTCGGAACCTTTCAACGCCAAACATTGGTTCCCTGTAAAACAAGTGCTGCCCGATAAAGCCGACTCGGTATGGGTTTACCTTACCACCATCGAGACCGAATTGGCCGCTTCGCAAGGTTTGCTTACCAATATCACCAATTTGGACAATGGCAAACACCGTTTTGAATGGAAATCAAACTACCCTATCGCCTATTACCTGATCTCTTTTGCTGTAGCTGATTATCAGGAATACAACATCTATGCAAAACCAGCAGCCATGGCAGGCGATTCTGTGCTTGTTCAGAATTTCATCTACAGCCATCCAAACTACCTTCCTACCTACCAAAATGATATTGACAAGGTGGTGCCGATGATAGAGCTCTTTTCGGATTTATATTCCTTATACCCCTTTTGGCAGGAAAAATATGGCCATGCCATCACCCAGATGGGAGGAGGAATGGAACACCAAACCATGAGCACCATGGGAGGATGGAGTTTCAACCTGGTTGCCCACGAACTGGGCCATATGTGGTTTGGCGACAACGTAACCTGCGCCACCTGGAGCGATATCTGGATAAACGAAGGATTTGCCACCTATAGCAGCTATTTGGCATTTAGGGAATTGCAGGGATCGGCAGCCGGAAACACCTTTATGGTGTCCACCCAAAACAATGTGATTTCACAGCCTGGCGGAAGTGTGTATGTGCCACCTTCACAGGCCACACCCGACAATGTATGGCGCATATTCAACGGCAGGCTTTCCTATGATAAAGGGGCTGCCATTCTGCATGTGCTCCGCCACGAAATTAACAATGATGATTTGTTTTTTGAGGTATTCCAAACTTTTCAGGAAGTGTTTAAGGACAGTACAGCTACAGGTGACGACTTCCGAATGGTGGCCGATCAGGTAACGGGCATGGACTTTGAGCAGTTTTTCAACCAGTGGTATTATGGCGAAGGCTACCCATTATACGACATCGTTTGGTATCCCAGCGGTGGCAACCTGCATATGGCTGTTACGCAAACAACTTCCACTTCGGTAACTGATTTATTTGAAATGACCATGGAATACAAGGTCTTTTTTGATGATGGCACCAACGAATTAGTCCGTCTTTTCCAGGACGAAAACCTCAAAGAATTTGTTGTACCTTTTGGCAAAACAGTTATTGGCATTCAGGTTGACCCCAACAACTGGACATTTGAAAAAGTAAACAGTGTTTCGGTTGGAATGCAGGAAACAACCAACGCCAGTTATTTTAGTTTTCACCCCAATCCGGTGCACGACCTGTTGCATGTTTATTTGCTCAACGACGCAGCAGCACCACGTAGCATTCGGATTGCTGACTTGCAAGGCCGTGTGCTTGTAAAACAATACTTTAGTGGTAAAAAACTTCAGCTGAATGTATCAGACTTGCCCAAAGGGGTTTATCTGCTTCAGGTGCATGAGGGTGATGTAGTATACAGCCGGAAACTTATTAAATAAATAGTTCACAAAAACAAAGAAATTATTTGTCCGATACACAGGGTAGATTTAATATCAACTGTCTTAATCATTTGATGTTGTGGGTGGATTAATGTGAAATATTTATTCAAATACTTGATTAACAGATTTTAATCAAAGATGTCGGAGAACAATAGTGTCGAAATTCAATTGTTGAATATGCAGGCTGATCAAACCCAATTTGTTGAAGGTTTAAAAAACGGCGACCGCAAGGTGTTTCAGCAAATCTTCGACACCTATTACGAGCCTTTATGCCGCTATTGCATACAACGCATAGCCAACCAGGAAGATGCAGAAGAAATTGTTCAGGATATTTTTGTGAAACTTTGGACAAAACGGCAAGAGTTGCAAATAGATTTATCACTCAGGGCCTATCTCTACCGCACGGCACTCAACAGGATTATCAATTACGGCGATCATTTGAAAATAAGAAAAATTCACCACGACTATGTGTTGTCGGGAAGCAATTCCATAGCCAATCAATCAGACGAATTATTAAAACAAGAGATACAATTGCTTGCCGCAGAAGCCGTAAACGCCATGCCCGAAAAGCGCCGCGAAGTGTATTTGCTCAGCCGTCACGATGGCCTCAAATACAACGAAATTGCCCAACGCCTTGATGTATCAGTAAAAACGGTAGAGGCGCACCTTTCAAAGGCTTTGGAGCAAATGCGTGTGTATTTGAAGGACTACATCCCAGCCATTGCTTTAGTCGCGACACACATGGAAATATGGTTGAACTTTTGATAAATAATTGAAACATGAAAAATTTTGTACCAAACCACTAAGGGTAATGTGTGAAACAACTGTCAAATTAGCGAAATCAGGAGAAAAAAGAGATCAAAATGAAAACTGTAAGCAACGAAAATAGCATACTCATCACCAGGGTGCTTTCGGGCGAGGCTTCGGACACAGACCGCAGTCAGCTCGAAAACTGGCTGTCGTTGTCTGCCGAAAACAAAGAAATTTTCGAGCAGTACAAAGCAGTCTGGAATATTCAAAACCTTGATGAACGCAATGCCATTATCAACAAAAAGCTTGCCTGGGCCAATATAAATGAACAAATCAGCCGCCAGGAAAAAGATGAAGGTACAGCCCCAAAACGCATTGCTCTGCGTCGGACTATTTATGCCACCGCAAGTGTGGCAGCACTTATTCTGCTTTTCATTGGCATTTTCACCCTGATCAAGAGCAGTCAAGATGAAGCAAAGCTTGTGTATCATACTTCTAACGAGGCCGTTTCCTACCTCGAGCTACCTGATGGTTCGCTGATTAGCCTCAAACAAGAGGCTAGCTTAAGCCATCCGGAAGATTTTAAAGGCGATGTACGTAATTTGAAGTTGACCGGCGAAGCCTATTTTGAAGTGGCCCACAATCCGGCAAAGCCTTTTATTGTTGAAACCAATGGGGCCATCATCAAAGTGCTTGGTACCGCTTTCAATATCAGGAACAATGAATTGGCGAACAGCATCGAAGTGGCTGTTGTTGAAGGAAAGGTCAGTTTTTGGCACAAACAAGAACCGAACAGCCAACTGATTCTTCAGGCGGGCGATTATGGCATATTGGACAGGAATACAGGTTTACTTAGCAAAGAGTCTATTAGTGACTTCAATTTCCTGGCCTGGAAAACAGGGGTACTCGAATTCAATGAAACAGATCTGATGGAGGTTTTGCCCGTGATTGAAAACACCTACAATGTGCGGGTGAATACCCCGAAAGATTTGTCAGGCTTGAAACTTACGGCCCGTTTCAGCGACGAAAGCCCCGAAAATATTTTAAAAACCATCGGTGTACTATTCAACCTGCAGATTGAATGGAAGGGGGAAGAGGTTTTTATCAATTAATCAGCTGTAGTTGAACAAAAAACCATATTCCTTGTTTGATGTTCAGCCAATTATAAAATAGAAGCCCATTATGAAGAACCTGTTAAAGTCGGGTGTTTTGTTGTGCTTGTTCTTGTTCGGTTTAGCACCGGGCTTTGCGCTTTTTGGGCAGCATGGAAGTGAGTCGCTGATTAATTTTCAGGCTAAAAATGAAAGCGTGAGATCACTGCTTGCAAGGCTTTCTGAACACGAAACCATCAACCTCAGCTACAACGCCACTGATATTGCTTTTGATGAACTGATTTCATACACAGCCAAAGAAAAATCCATACATGACATTTTAACTGAAGTGCTGCTGCTTATTGGCTATGAATACCAGCAAATGGGAAATCACCTGCTGATTGTGAAAGCAGAAGCAAACACGAGTTCAAAAAATCAAATGGCCCGGCTGGCAAAAGTTCCTGCAAGCAGTCCCGATAATCAACGAGAGGATAAGAAAAAGCCTGTAAATCAGGTTTTAAATAGCTACCCCGATACGGTCATCCGTCAGGTAGAAGTGCCCGTTTATGTACGCGACACCCTCATTATTTATGATACCATCATCACTTTTCAGGAGCGGGTGCTGCGCGATACCGTTTATATGCAGCCAAAGTCGGGGCGGGGCCGTGCGCGTGCACCCAGCCTTTCAGCAGATGCCTTCCGGTTTGAAGCTGATCGCGAAAACAGCTTTGCTGCTGGCTTTTTTCTCACTCCTGCTTTGGCCGGTTACCAGTATCTCGAAATGCTCGACCTGTTGCCAAGCCTCAAAACAGAAGGCATCTCGGCTAGAAATATCGGTCTGGGATTTAATTGGATGTACCACAAAAACCGTTGGCAGTTTGCTGCCGGTGCAAGCATCAACAGCTATGCAACACGCTTCGATTATATTGAAACGAACAGCACGGGAGGCTTCTTCCAGATTGATACGCTGGATGTGTTTTATACCATCATCGACCAACAACCGGTTTATACCTATATCACCGACTCAAGCTGGATTCCCCTTAACCGCGACGAATTGGTTTACGACCGCCTGAACCGCATGGGCTTGCTCAACATCAACCTGAGCGTGGCCTATACCTTTTATCAGGGTTTGAATTTTGATTATTATGTCAAAGGTGGAATGCATATGGGAATGTCCATTTGGCTCAAAGGAAATACCATAACCGACAGCAATGGATTTCCGGCAACAGTGCTTGACAACAACCAATTCAACGACTGGCTTTTTGGCTACACAGCAGGGGTAGGCGTACGATATCATCTGGGCAATTGGATTGATGTGTATGCCGAACCTGTTTACAGGCGCTACCTGACGCCAACAACGATAAACCATCCACTGAAACGCCGGCTGCATGTGTTTGGTCTTGAATTGGGATTCATCTATTATTTCTAGCCCATGAAAAATTTGTACAGGCTGAAATATCAAATCCAAAGACGAATACACTTATTAAGTGCCTTGTTTCTGCTATTCCCTGCAATGATGCTGCACGGACAGAACATTGTGGAAGTGGGCGGCCTCTTTACACAAGACCAGCTGTGGACCAGCGAAAATGAATACCATGTGGTGGACAATGTGCGCATTCTGTTGGGTACCGAGCTTCGTATTGAGGCCGGCACCACCATTAAATTCAACCAGGGCAGGGGGCTCTATATCGAAGGGGGCCAGCTGATTGTGGAAGGATCGGGACAGGACAGTGTGCGCATGCTGGCCAACCACAGCCAGGGTGAAACATGGAACTGGACAGGAATCACCGTCAGCTCAGTAACCCAACCTGGCTGGGTGGAGATTCAACATGCACAAATACGTGATGCCCTCGTAGGCCTCAGGAGTGTATCCAGCAGCAATTTGTTGATTCGCAATTGTCATATAACCAATAACAGGAATATCGGGATCAGTTTATTCAACAGCTCTTACAACACCATTCAAAACAACCTGATCAGCAACAACTTTCTTGGGATGGAAATCTATGCCTCCGGACCGGGCAATTTTTCGCAATACAATGAGGTGTTGCAGAACACCTTTCGCAATACCACCACCAACATTCTCATTCACAACAACAACCATGGCTCCTGCCCCCACAACAATATCGATGAAAACCTGATCGATAGCGGTGTGCACGGTATCTGGCTTTTCAACAGCACCAATCAGGGCGGTACAGGCCATGTAAGCATCAACCGCAACATCATCATCAACAACGGAACAGCAAATGATGGCTACGGCATATATGTCTCGATGGATTCCACCACCATCACCCACAACATCTTCTGGAACAATACCACTGCCCTGAATATTATTCAGGCACAAAAAACCCATTTCCTCAACAACAATGTGTACAATAACAAAAATGGGATATTGATGCGGTCCAATGCCAGCGATGTAGGCTTGCTCAACAACACCATCACTGCCACTGCCGGGCAGGTACTCACCATCAATTATGCAGATGAACTTCTGATGGCACAAAACAATGTTTTTGGAAGCAGTGCTGACAGCGGCATCATCCAAAACCTTTCAACTGAAGATCTGCAAATAGCGAATAATTACTGGGGCAGCACGAACGATTCCATTTTGCAAAAGTTGTTTTACGATGCCGGCAACGACCCCCAACTCGGCCAACTGCTGTATGAACCCGTATTGTTGTTGCCAAACACCGAAGCCCCAGTTTCGGCACCCGCCAATGTA
>CAYTUA010000242.1:0-7717 GCA_964440855.1 uncultured Lentimicrobiaceae bacterium | reverse complement strand
TATCTATAAAAATTGTTCATGATCATGGTTTTTGATAATTCACTTTGGTATTATTTAGAAGGTATTGAGGTCAATCGGACGCATGGTTCCAAACCACTTGATAACGCGTTCACCTTCGGGCGCTTTCACATGAATCAGGTAAATGCCACTGGCAATGGGCACACCTGCAAAGTTTTTGAGGTCCCAATCAATGGAGGTCAGGGTTTGGTCTTTACTAAACTGGCGTACTTTGGTTCCGCTCATATTGTAAATGGTAACCACACATTTTTCGGGTAGG
Organism: uncultured Lentimicrobiaceae bacterium; assembly: GCA_964440855.1. Lineage (GTDB taxonomy): Bacteria > Bacteroidota > Bacteroidia > Bacteroidales > F082 > CALAZZ01. Next base: position 7,440 of record CAYTUA010000242.1, on the reverse strand, counting down.
TTCGTAATTTTCACCCTGTTGTCGAGGGCATTGCGCTCGTAGGATGAATAAGCATAGTAGGGGTTGGGCACCACATTGATCAGGTCGAGGTCGCTTTCCAGCTTTTCCGCATTTCGTTGCTCACTTTCCATACCCTTGGTTGAGAAAGCAAACATGGGATAGAAATTATTCAGATCCATTCCCGGATGCACGGTGTCAAGAGGCATAGTTGAATAGTTTCTGGCATAGGGCTTGGCCATGCGTATGCGTATATGGGCATCGTTGGACAGCCACTCTTCGCCTTTTACAGCCATTGGCATGCCCACCCACATCATATCCTGATAGAACAAGGTGCCGAGTACCTGATACAATGGGCCATCGAGATAACGCAGGTATTTGTGTGCATATCGTCCGGCATCATAGGCAGGCGACTTAAATTTGAGTGAATCTGGAAGATTAGAAGCAGGTGTTTCATCATGTCCCATAATGTAAACATAGTGCATGCCTCCAAAACGGGGACTTCCATCAATGGGTGAAATCACATTGGGATCAACGAATTGGTCTGTACTTAAATCCCTTGCGGTTGGATTGAATAGCATATCACGTCCATTTTGGCCTGAAAGGAATGAATTTTCACCGAAAACAATATTGAGACGTTCACCAGTTTCAACATTAATGGCATATCCGGGGAACCAGCCCATTCCAAAACTGCCAATATAGTTTGGATCATCAGGATTATCACTGGCCGACATGGTCATCGACTCAGCTGGATTTCCATCCTTATCTACTGAAGGTGCCTTACGCAGCGTAAACCTGCGGGTTCCTCCTTCGTTCAATTCATTGAAAAGGCCCATTTCAATTACAGGACTTCTTGTCCATTTCGACTTATCTGGTGTGAGTACGATATCGATACTGGCCAGTCTGCCAAATTTAGCAAGAGATTTGCTGTTAACATTAAAAGCTGGTCCAGGGTCACCAACAAAACTTTGTCCTGACCAGGCTGTCATGGCATAGGGTGCCCATGTGCCGTTAAGAACGGTTTCAAAAGTGCCCTCAGGATCCCATGGGGTACCTGGCATATTCCAGTCGTTGAAATTGCCATTTTCCTGATCGTTAACAATACCTGAACGGATCCAGTTTAATGCGAAACCTGGAATGTCCACATCCTGAATACCGGTAAGCCACCTGCGTGAACTGTCAGCATAAATGAGGTTTGATTCAAGCAGGCCATTGTTTGTGGCGAGTACTGCCCGTAAGGTCGAAGGACTGCTGGGGTTTCCATCTGTGCCAACAGAAATGGGGCCAACTTTGTAAGGCTGATTAATCTGGATAGAAATACCACGGTCGAGGAATAATTGCTCGTCATTGGCAATGATGGTGGTATCTGACTCAAAGATTTCGTTTGTTGCCAGGTCCCTGAGATACCAATTGCCTACCTCTTTGTGGCTTGTATCTCCAAATACTGCAATTTCACCTGTTACATTAAAGGTTTGCACGCGGCGAAGCGTATCAAACCATAATTCATAGTCAGCACCAACCACATTCAACGGATCAATAACTTTAACATTAAGAGGTCCCCTGCCGGCCTTGAAGGCTGCGGTATAGGCTATAGGATAATCCGGATCACCAAATCGAGTGTCGGGGCCTACCGGTGGTTTGCTCAAAATTTCCTCAGTAGTTTCGGGTGTCAGGTCAACGACCAATCCACCATTTCCATGACCGGCCAGGCGTGTGATCTGCGGTTGTTCGCCGTAATCAGCGCGTGTAACCAATCCGTTGATAGTTTTAGCCGGAATAGCAGTATAGGTTTGGATATTTCTGCGGCCGGCCAGATAGGATAGTTTTTGCCCGTCCAAATCATCCACATTCTCGCCATAAGGCTTGTATTCATTGTAAGCATATGCGAGGGCCATAAAGTAATACTGCTTGTGATTCACCAAACGCACATCGCCTGTTGCAAAGGCATCTTGCGTAAGGCGGAAGGAGTGCCGTATGCCATTATCCCCACCATCTACTTCCAAAACAGGTTGGTTAAACCCAAGGTTTTCATCCAGATAATGGTTGATAATCCGGCCTACGCCATTCTTTACATCGAATTGTGCCACAAGGCGCACCTGATCCGGATCTTGGATGCTTTCAACACCTACTGAGGCATTGCGGAGTTGGAAAATCTGATAGCCTTCGAATACATAGGTGGTATCACCAAATTCTGCGGGGATATTGGGGTCATACTCAACATATTGTTCCTTGTAGTTGTTCGAAGAAGGAGAATTGGAGATATAAACGATCAATTCCCTGTCGAGCTCCTGGAAGGAGAGGTCGGGAGCATTGGGGCCATCAATTACTTTAAAGCAGTTTTCGAACAGGGCTTGTGCCTTGTCATCCACGCGGCGCAGCAATTCAACGGAGGCATATGGGCCGCCTGAGATGGCGCGCGCCCATGGAATACCAACGGTAATATAGTTTACAGCTCCCGGTTTCAGCGTAAAGGGCCCGGCTGATTGCATAAAGCGACGGTCGCCAGGAGGGTTTGGAGCCCCATTATCAGCAAATTCTTCTGTCCAGATAACGCCAGGCTGATCGAATGGTGGGTTCGGTGGCTGTCCTCCAGTGCCCCAGTTGCAGGGGTCAGTACTTCCGGGGAACATAAAATCGGTTTGAGGACCTACAGTGCCTGGCCCGCCGGGGAAAGCGTTGCCGCCATATTCCATGGGGCGTCCGTTTTTCCATCTTCCGCGGAGGTAATTATAATATTGTGGCGCTGTTTGGGGGTCGCCTAGTTCACCACTTGAATTGTTGTGGTATATAAACCTGCGCATACCAAAACGTTCGTCATCAATAATACCGTTTCCGAAGTTTACTCCATTGATGCTTTCATCGCATAATTGATTGCCGTTGGCATCAAATTTGGGATTGTCCAAACCGTTGGCATCCATATAAGGTCCCTGGAAGAAGTCAACGCCAATGGCGGGTGGCTGGGCACCATAGGATTCGGGTTCGCCGCTTCCGTCAACGGCAGTTCCGTTATACACATAGCCTAATCCGCGACCAATATCACAACCGGTAAAGTCGTCATCAGCTTTTCCCAAATCCGGGTCAACCCAAAGGGAGAAGTAGGTTTGGGTCAATTCAAAAGTGGAGCGGTTGATGATTTCGTAGCTGTAGAAGGTCATGTTGTTTACTTCATCATTGGTGGCAAAAGCAAAAGCCTGTGCCCTGATTTCCATACCAATGGCAGCACCACCGGTTTCGGTTTTTACATTTCCCTTATCGTTAAACACCCACCAGATGGTTTGGTCACCTTTGATTACCTGGTCAGCAAGCACTGAGCCCCAAATGGCACCCTCGATGGATTCGTCCATGGTAGGGGTTTTGGTGTTGCAAAGGCTGTTGTCGAGATCATAATAGGGATAGTCGCCGGCTGTGGGGTTGTATTCACCATCGCCATCCACATCATAGAATGGAGCCAGGTAATAACTTTGGTTTTTGGCAACATCGCCATGGGCAGGCCATTCCAGCATCTCTGAGGGAATGGTATAATCATCACTTGGAATAAAGGCCCCTGTCTCAGGATCGGTATTGGCCAGGAATTCATCCACGATGGCGCGTGTCATTTTCCATTGTTTATCAAATTGGGCACAGGTTTGCTCATCAATAGCAGCCGTGCCATCAATGGTGAGTGGCCCTGTCCAGAAGTCGATACCTACCTGACGGTATCGCTGGGCCGCCAGTTTCAACTGGTTGTTGATATCGAGGCCGCCTATCCAAAGGGCCCCGCTAAACATGGAGGTGGCTGTACCGCTTTTTGGGATATAATATTTGGCACCTGTTCCACCGGGGAGGTCCCACCACATATCGCCCCCGGCATTGACGCGGGCACGTACATTGTTGATGTCGAGCCATTCAAAAGCTGATGAAGGCGAACATCCGGCGGCAGTGGCTTTTAGCTCATAGGATTTTCCTGGTACATCATATTTGTACCTTTCGGCCTGTGCCTGATCAACAATGAGCAATAAAAATGATGCTGCAAGCAGCGTTCGGATAAAATTATTCATTTTCACAGGGATTTTTTTCATTTTACAATTGTTTTCCGTGTACTAAGCGCTAAAATTAGAAGTTGAAAATTAAACCCATACGTATTTGACGCGGGGCGCTGTAGTTACCGGGATTGTTTACAAAAATGCCATACAACTCTCTGAAGGCTTGTGGTTCGGTTTGTGAAAGAATCTGGCGTTGCCATTCGGGTGCTGAGAGGAATCCATCGTCATCGGGATTACCGGTGGCCGGATAAACGCCCATCACATTGCGTGTATCAAGCAGGTTAAGCACTTGCAGGTAAACATTCATATAGGTATTGCGTGCTTCTCCGCTTTTGCGTTTGAGCTTGAAGTCGATATCCCGGTCAACGCGCAAATCGAGCCTGAACTGCCAGGGCAATCTTGAGCCAAAGTAAGTTCCTCTTAGTAGGTTGTTACCACCTGTAAGAGGTGATGTTACGTTGCGGGCAGCTGTATAAGGTGTTCCTGAACCTCCCAATACGGTAAGTGAGAAACCTGTATTCTGAAGCACTTCGAAAGGCGCCTTGTCTTTTTTGTCGCGGTTTATTCTGGGGCCGTTGTATTCGCGTCCTGAGCCGTAACGGTAGTCAAACAGCAGGTTGAACTGGTGCCTGCGGTCCCACGGCATGGGAATGGTCGAACGCAGGTTAGGCAATCCGGCAGCAACAAGTGAAGCGGCAGTAGTGGTAGTGGCTCCGGTGGCATTGGCAAACTGCAAGGTGTAGCTGGCACGGATACGTGCGTTATTCGTCCTGCGAAGGTCGTACTCCATTGTCAACCCTTTAACTGTACCAAAATCGAGGTTGCTGAAGGAAGTGTAATCGCGCGGATAAGCCCCGGTGAAGCGGAAAATCTGAATCATATTACGCATTTCGCGGTAGAAGCTTGTAAAGGTAATAGATGAAGTATTTGTCAGTTTTTGCACAAAACCAAGCTCATAGTCGATAGTTTGCGATGGCTTCAGTGATGGGTTGTTGATAATGGACCCGATATTTTCAAAGAAATAGTAGGTGGCCGGATTGGAGAACAGATTGCTGGTAGGCCGTTGGGTCAACACATCATAGTGGGCAAAAAACAGGGCCTCATCGGAGATGGGGAAGGAGAACGAAATACGTGGCATAACACTTAGCTGCGGATCGTAGTCTTCAAAGGAGTTGATATCAACCCTTTGTTGGTCGGGATTTACAAGATAAGGAGAAATACCCGATCCAACATCAAGTGAGCTGGGGTCTTGAATTTCGGCTCCATTGGCATTGAACCATACGCCCTCATTGCGGTAACCCACCACGCGGGTTGGGTCGTTTACCCTGTCGATATATACAATGTAGTCATCGCCAATATTTCCTGGATGTATTACAGGGTTCACACCTACCTGGTTTATCTCACCGGCAGTGTAGGCATTGAAGAGCAAATAGGGATCCTTTAGAACCTTTTGGTTGGCGTCGAAACGGTCAACACGCAGACCTATATTAAATATGAGGTCGCGGAAGGCAAATTTATCCTGAATATACCCTGCTATGTAAATCGGTTGGAATGACCCGATCGGACGGGTAAATTGTCCGTTTTCGTCCTGTGCATTGAAGAAGTCTTCAAAACTGGGCTTGTTTTCTAGTCGGTTTCCTTTGTAGTCGTATCCGGAATAGGTCACATAGGAGGTACCGTTATTTGGAAGGGCACTGCTATTATTAAGCAACTCATCGGCACTGAACATGCCAATGTCAAAAATATTTTCGTCAAGCTGTATGGTGTGTTTCATACCATCTTTATCAAAGTACTCAATGGTATTGTTGTTGTAATCATAGGAGTCGATTGAGATAAAATCAATACCGTCAACGGGCAATCCCAGTCTGTCGCGCAGGTTGCGGTCGAAGGTGCGCTGCGACAATTCGTCATAGCGGCGGTAATACATAATGGTGTCAACAAAACCATCGTAGGAAACAGTGAATGGGTTGTCCTTATCAAGCTCAATAAGATGGAAATTGGTCAAACCGCGCATCAGACCCCATAAGTTTGTGGGGGCATAGGCAAGCGACCGGTTATTGCGTTGTTCATATTGCGCACCAATGCGGATTTCATGGTTGCCTATGCTCATGGCAGCGGCAAAGTTTACACTGAACTGGTCGTTGTCAATCAACTGATAACCTGATTGATTTGTGCCGGGTGATTGGAATATTCCATATACTGAAGAAGGGCTCATACCGTTGATCAATCCACCACCGAGCAAAATCTGGTCCCTGTTACGGAAGTTGCCATCAGGCTGTCCTTCGTAGGTATCGAAATAGCTGGTTGTATAATTGGCTACCAAGGGATTGATGTCGCGTGGCGACCATGTCCATAGGGTGTCAAAATCCCAGGAGTTGAGCAACCACACATCTTCATAGAACTTACCATTTACGGTGTCGCTGCCCAATTCGAAAGTGGGTGTTTTGAAGGCTGAAAATTTACCGAGATAACCATAACTGAAAAGATCGTCCATATGATTGGGGTCGCCCTCGGTATTGTATTGGCGGGTATAGTCGGCCTGAATGGAATAATAAACGTTTTTAATAGTTGAAGTGCTTTCGGCTGCAGTGGGGAAGCGTTGCGTAAAGCGGCCATAAACACGCCATGTGTTGTTGTCGTAGGCGGTGTTTTTATCCGAGTTTAGCAAGGAACCCCTGTAACTGAAGAAATTACCACCGGCTTTATTGATGGAACCACCTAATGTAAGGTTCACGGTTTCGGTGGTGCGCACATTGATATTTCCTGAAAGGCTCACATTATAACGCTCTGTGTTCAAAGAACGGCGTGTTTTTTCCAGATCACCAAGGCGCAAAAACTCCGCATTGAGGTATGTGCCAAAACCTGTACCGGTGGGGCGCAATGGATTGGCTTCAAGATTGGCCAATACATCGTCTTTGGCTTTGTAATAACCTGTTGAACTGATCACACCGTCGCGGTTGTAGCCAATATCACCAGCGATAAAGAATCCGAGCAGGGATGTATTCTTTGATTTACTTTTCAGGATCGGCCCTTGCAAGTTAAAGCCCAGTCTGTTATGCCCGTATGCATCCAGAAATTCGGATGTTTCGAATTCAACGCCGGCACCAAACTGGCGCGACGGCCCTTTGGTGGTAACGCTGATGATACCACCGGTGGCATCACCATACATGGCGGGTGTACCGCCAAGGATAACGTCCACTTGCTCGATGGCTGATTGAGGCAACTGGCTGGAACCAATTACGCGCACACCATCAATATAAACGGCTGTTGCATCTGAACGGGCACCACGCACATTGCCCCGCTCACCATCAGCAGAAAACACACCACCTACGGTGGCTGCCACGGCATCAGCCGAGCGGTTTGGCATTTTGGATATTTCTTCGGATGTGATTGATGCGCCACTGGTTGTTTGATCCTTCGA
>CAYTUA010000241.1:0-3374 GCA_964440855.1 uncultured Lentimicrobiaceae bacterium | reverse complement strand
TTTGTGATGGAAATACCCGACAACTGGATGTGGAGCCAAACCTGGAACCTGCCACTTGAGGAACTGATGGAAACCCTCAATTATGCTATGGAACAGGGGTACACCGTTGCCTGGGGTGCCGATGTTAGCGAAAAAGGCTTCTCATGGCGCAATGGGGTGGCCGTTGTTCCTGACGAAACCCTCGAAGAAGTTGGTGGAACAGAACGCGAGCGCTGGGAAAGCCTGTCAACAGCCGAGCGCCAGAAGGCCTTGTACAGTTTTGAAGAACCCCTGCCCGAAAAAGCCATCACACCCGAAATCAGACAAGGGGCCTATGACAATTACGAAACTACCGATGACCATGGCATGCTGTTCGTTGGCACGGCAACCGATCAAAACGGTACCATCTATTACAAAGTGAAGAATTCATGGGGACATGAGGATCACAAATACGATGGCTATCTGTATGCATCCGAAACCTATGTGCGTTATAAAACGATGAATATTTTTCTTCACAAGGATGCCATCCCAAAGCACATCAGAAAAAAATTGAAATTGTAGGCAAGCGGGGTGGGGATGCAAAAATACAAACTCTTCTATTGGATAATTTCCATACTGGGCGGTCTGTTGCTATTGTTTGTGGCGGCACCCCTGCTCAATATGTTTTTGGAAACCTCGCCCCAATCCCTTGTTGATACAGCTGCTGATCCTGAGGTTAGTGGGGCCATTGCCCGTTCCTTGTTGCTGGCTATGGTTGCCACTTTGTTTTTTGGGATGTTTGCCATCCCTTTGGCCTGGCTGATGGCCCGTTACGACTTTCCCCTCAAACGCCTTGTTTCCGGCTTGATCGATGTGCCGGTGATGATCCCGCATTCGGCAGCAGGCATTGCTGTTTTGGGTATTTTAAACCGCGATTCGTTCATCGGGGGCTTTGCCGGCCGCTTCGGTATCGACTTTGTGGACCGGCCTGCTGGTATTGTCGTCGCTATGGCCTTTGTGAGCCTGCCTTTTTTGATTAATGCTGCCCGCGATGCCTTTATTGCGGTACCCCAAAAACTCGAAAAGGCAGCCCTCAGCCTGGGGGCAAGTCCGCGGCGGATGTTTTTCACAGTGAGCCTGCCTTTGGCCTCACGCGGTGTTATCAGTGGTTTTGTGATGATGTTTGCCCGCGGCATGAGCGAATTTGGCGCAGTTGTAATCATTGCCTACAACCCCTTTACAGCACCTGTGTTGATTTTTGACCGCTTCACCGCTTTTGGGCTAAGCGAAGCCCGACCTGTTTCTGTTTTGTTTATATTGATTAGCCTGGTAGTTTTTGTAGGATTGCGCATGCTCACCAAGAACAACGACCATGTTAGAAGTTAAGCAATTACAGAAGTCATTCAGCGGGTTTCAACTGGGGCCTCTGGATTTTACGCTTCAGGCCGGAAAACATCTGGTGTTGCTGGGCCCTTCGGGATCGGGCAAGTCACTCATTCTGGAATTGATCAGCGGATTTCAGCGTGCTGATGGGGGGAGTATTTCTATAAATGGAAGGGACATAACCCATTTGCAGGTGCAGCAGCGCAAATTGGGGTTTATTTTTCAGCATACTGCCCTATTCCCGCATATTTCGGTGGCAGCCAATATGGCCTATCCGCTTAAGTCGATCAATGTGCGGGGCGGAGCGGCTAAGAAAAAAGTGAATGAACTGGCTGAGCGTTTTTCGGTTTCACACTTGCTCCACAGGCGGCCGGGCAGCTTAAGTGGTGGCGAATTGCAACGCGTGAGCATTGCACGTGCCCTGGCGATGGAGCCTGATTTGTTGTTGCTTGACGAGCCCTTGTCGTCGCTCGATGTGCAAATGCGTTCCAATTTGCGGGAGGTGTTGCACCAGCTCAAACAAGAAAGCCTTACCATGCTGCATGTTACCCACGATTTTGAGGAAGCCATCCGGCTTGCCGATCAGGTGGGGATTATGCAGCAGGGCAAATTGGTCCAAAATGATACAGCTGATCGCGTATTCCGCGAACCTGCCTCGGGCTTTGTAGCCCACCTTACGGGACTGCGCAATTATTTTGAAGCCAGCTTAGACGATAAACAACCGGATGAGCTGCGCAGCGCCAGAATTGGCCAGATTGAAATAAAACTGTACAGCAAATCTAATGCAAGAAAAGGCCTTGTGCTGATCAATGAGGACCAGATTACCTTGCTGAACTCCATGCCTGAAACCAGTGCACAAAACCAGCTCAGGGCCAGGATAAAATCCATCCGCAAATTGCCTGTTGGCTCCGAAGTGGTTGTTGATGCAGGAATATTGCTGCACGTAAAACTGACGGATGAATCCGTGCAGAGCATGAATCTTTCAGAAGGTAAATCATTGATTGTTAGCTTCAAAGCCAGCGCTGTTCGTTTTTTATCCCTCTGATAGCATGATTTTAGTTTCGATTGTTGACATTATTGCCTTATTTTTGGCAACAAATAATAAATACTTACACGCTAAATCAATTTAGATATGTTATACAATATACTCAAGCACAGCCACTCAGGATTAAGGTGGGTGCTTTTACTTGCCTTTTTGGTTGCATTTTACCAGCTTTACCGGGCCGCTTTTATGAAGCAATCCAATGTGTGTTCGCGTCGTTCTTCCTTGGTCGTATTAATTCTCAGCCATATTCAACTTATCATTGGCTTGGTACTTTATTTTATCAGCCCTTTGGTTATTTTCATGGCTGCTTCGATGAAAACCACGGTGTTGCGCTTTTACCTTGTTGAGCACATCAGCTTGATGCTGATAGCCATCGTTTTGATTACAATCGGTTTCAGCAAAGGAAAAAAGGCTACCGACCCGGCAAAGGGGGCACGCAAAACTTTTTATTACTACCTGATTGGCTTCATTCTCATCCTGGCTTCCATCCCTTGGCCATTCCGGAATTTGGGAGCGGGCTGGTTTTAACTAAATGGCGAGAAAAAATTAGAAACAACCTAAAGAACATATAGATATGGAACAGCATTACGGCTTTTTTAAATTGGTAAGTATTGTGATTGCAGTTGGCATATGGATCATTGTTTTCCAGAATGCCGGTATTTTCCCTCAACTTAAACCCCAAAAGTTTCAAGCGGTTGAAGCCATTGAAGTAAAAGGTGAAGTGGATGTGATGAATACTGTTTTTATCAAAGGCTCGGTTGATGCCAACCTGGAAAGTATCAATGGTTACAGCAAGTTCTATAAAGACCCGCGCACAGGCGAATTTTACGTGATCCCGGTAACGGATCCTTATGAATAGGCGGTAGACTCCAATCACAGTGTCTTAAAAGATTTTTACATCGATCCGATTTTAAACCGTTTAAGCCTCAATGGGATGCCTAGCGTATCTTTCTTTTTTAGTAAGGCGTAGATATAACCCTTGTGGAAT
>CAYTUA010000240.1:0-5699 GCA_964440855.1 uncultured Lentimicrobiaceae bacterium | reverse complement strand
TGCAAATCCCTCACCACCGGTAGGCCCTGCATTGGGTGCTAAAGGTGTCAACATTATGGAGTTTTGTAAACAATTCAACTCCCGTACACAAGATCAGGCTGGAAAAATTATTCCGGTTATTATCACTGTGTATAAGGACAAGTCGTTTGACTTTGTGATCAAAACCTCACCAGTTGCTGTGCAGATTATGGAAACTGCCAAGTTGAAAAAAGGTTCTCCGGAATCGAACAGAAACAAGGTAGGCTCTATAAGCTGGGAACAGGTACGCACCATTGCCGAAGCAAAAATGAAAGACTTAAACGCTTTCACTGTTGATTCGGCCATGAATATGGTAGCAGGTACCGCCCGTAGCATGGGTGTGAAGATAACCGGCGTTAGACCTTCTGAGAACAACTAAAAGGAAAGTCCTTTGGTTGATTGCATTTTGTAGAACCTTTTAAACATTAATTAATGGCAAAATTGACCAAGCAAAAGAAAGAGGCGCTTGCCAAGTTCGACAAAAGCAAGATTTACTCCTTGAACGAAGCAGTTGATATCGTAAAACAAATCACATACACCAAATTTGATGCTTCAGTTGACCTGAACGTAAGGCTGGGTGTTGACCCGCGCAAAGCAAACCAAATGGTTCGCGGCTCGGTAACACTGCCCCATGGTACAGGAAAAACTGCTCGGGTACTGGTGCTTTGCACCCCCGACAAAGAACAGGAAGCAACAGATGCGGGAGCTGATTACGTTGGTCTGGATGAATACATCCAAAAGATCAAAGATGGTTGGACCGATATTGACGTGGTGATTACAACCCCTAATGTAATGCCGAAAGTAGGTGCTTTGGGTCGCATTTTAGGTCCCCGTGGCCTGATGCCCAATCCAAAAACCGGAACGGTAACTATGGACGTTGCAAAAGCCATTCAGGAAGTAAAAGCCGGAAAAATTGACTTTAAAGTCGATAAATTCGGTATTGTGCATGCCGGAGTAGCAAAGGTAAGTTTCAGCAATGACAAAATTTTTGATAACGCCAAGGAATTGATTGTTACCATCAACAAACTGAAACCATCTGCTGCAAAAGGTACTTATGTAAAAAGTATCTTTCTCTCCAGTACCATGAGCCCTGGCATTCAGATCGATCCCAAATCAGTAACAGCATAATCAAAGTTATTGACATGAGAAAAGAAGAGAAACAATTACTTATTAATTCCCTGACGGAGAAATTGAGCAACAGCTCAAACTTCTACCTTACGGATATTTCAAACCTCAATGCTGACAAAACAAGTAAGCTGAGAAGGCTTTGTTTTAGCCGTGATGTTAAGCTTGTAGTAACAAAAAACAAATTGTTGCGCAAAGCGATGGAAAAATCCGGAAAGGAAGTTAGTGAATTGTACGATACGTTGAAAGGTGCAACTTCGGTTATGTTCTCCGAATCGGGGAACGCACCCGCCAAACTGATCAAAGAGTTCCGGAAAACATCCGATCGACCCATCCTTAAAGCTGCCTACATTGAAGAGACAACTTATATAGGTGACGAGCAATTGGACTTCCTGATCGCAATCAAATCGAAGAACGAACTGATTGGCGACCTTATCGCCCTGTTGCAATCACCAGCTAAAAATGTTGTTGGCGCGCTGCAATCAGGCGGACAGAAGATTTCCGGCATACTGACGACCTTATCTGAGCGATCAGAATAAGCATTGAATGGTTATCATTCAAAAATAATAAACGAAAAATAATTAGTAAATCCTAAAAACGAAAATAAAATGGCAGATTTGAAAGCTTTCGCAGAACAATTAGTTAACCTCACCGTGAAAGAGGTAAATGAGTTGGCTGGCATTCTGAAAGATGAATATGGAATCGAACCAGCAGCAGCAGCAGTGGCAGTTGCAGCAGGTCCGGCAGCAGATGAAGCTGCTGTAGTAGAAGAGCAAACTTCATTTGATGTAATCCTTAAGGCAGCCGGCCAGTCGAAGCTTGCGGTTGTAAAATTGGTAAAAGAACTCACCAGCCTCGGTTTGAAAGAAGCCAAGGAATTGGTTGACGGTGCTCCAAAACCAATTAAAGAAGGTGTAAGCAAAGACGAAGCCAACGCATTGAAATCTCAATTGGAAGAAGCAGGTGCTGAAGTTGAGGTTAAATAAGAAGGATAAGATTTCTGCAAAACACAAGGCTAATAACCTCTATCTCTCAATTTTGAGATAGAGGTTTTGCGCCTATTTTGCTGTTTGTGTAATTTATTTCTTTTTGTTATATAACTGCCTGATTTATAACAGGCTTCAAAAACTCAAAACCTTGGTAGATCAAAAAGTAGATAGAATCAGCTTCGCATCAATCGGAAATGTAATTGAATATCCTGATTTCCTCGATATTCAGTTGCAATCATTTCAAGACTTTTTTCAGCTTGAAACCAATCCCGACAACCGGAAAAATGAAGGACTCTTCAGGGTTTTCTCAGAAAATTTTCCGATTACCGATGCCAGAAATAATTTTGTACTCGAGTTTCTCGATTACTTCATTGATCCACCGCGTTACACCATTGAAGAGTGTATCGAGCGTGGCTTAACGTATAGTGTGCCCCTGAAGGCCAAACTGAAACTCTATTGTACCGACCCGGAACATGAGGACTTTGAAACCATTGTTCAGGATGTGTACCTCGGCATGATACCTTATATGACCCCAAAGGGAACCTTTGTTGTCAATGGTGCCGAAAGGGTTGTAGTGAGCCAGTTGCACCGCTCGCCCGGTGTATTTTTCGGGCAGCATAAGCATGCTAACGGAACCCAATTGTATTCAGCCCGAATTATCCCTTTCAAAGGCTCCTGGATGGAATTTTCCACCGACATCAACAATGTGATGTATGCCTATATCGACAGGAAAAAGAAATTACCTGTAACCACTTTGCTCAGGGCAATCGGCTATGAAACAGATAAGGATATTCTTGAAATATTCAACCTGGCCGAAGAGGTGAAAGTGAGCAAGGCTGGACTGAAAAGGGTTTTGGGCCGCAAACTGGCCGCTAGGGTGGTGCGTTCCTGGATTGAAGACTTTGTGGATGAGGACACCGGCGAGGTGGTATCCATTGAGCGTAATGAAGTGATTATCGAGCGCGAAACAGAACTGGAAAATGAACACATCGACACCATTGTGGATGCGGGTATTAAAACTGTTCTGCTTCACCGCGAAGACTTCAACACCTCAGACTACGCCATTATCTTTAACACCTTGCAAAAAGATACAGCCAACTCCGAGAAAGAAGCTGTTGAGTTTATCTACAGACAATTGCGGAATGCTGAACCGCCTGATGAAGAAACAGCCAGGGGTATCATTGACAAGCTGTTCTTTTCGGACAAAAGATATGACCTGGGCGAAGTTGGCCGCTACCGTATTAACCGTAAGCTAAACCTTACTACTGCCCCAGATATAAAGGTATTGACCAAAGAAGATATTATTGAAATTATCAAATACCTGATTGAGCTGGCCAACAAAAAAACAGAAGTTGACGATATTGACCACCTCAGCAACAGGCGTATCAGGACTGTAGGCGAACAATTGTATTCGCAGTTTGGCGTAGGTCTTGCCCGCATGGCACGCACCATCCGCGAACGCATGAATGTGCGTGACAACGAGGTTTTTACACCTACCGATCTGATCAATGCCAAAACGCTGTCATCCGTTATCAACTCCTTTTTTGGTACCAATCAGCTGTCGCAGTTTATGGACCAAACCAACCCGCTTTCGGAAGTTACGCACAAGCGCAGGGTTTCGGCATTGGGACCTGGTGGATTGTCACGCGAAAGGGCTGGTTTTGAGGTGCGCGACGTGCACTATACCCACTACGGCCGCCTCTGTACAATCGAAACACCTGAAGGCCCAAATATTGGTTTGATTTCTTCACTTTGCGTTTATGCCAAAATAAACAGGCTTGGGTTTATTGAAACTCCTTATCACCCTGTTATTGAAGGGAGTGTTGACTTTAAAAATCCTCCAATATACCTGAGTGCCGAGGAAGAAGAAGACAAGATTATTGCACAGGCCAACACCAAGGTGACGGAAGAAGGACATATCACCGAAGATTTGGTGAAGGTAAGATACCTTGCTGATTACCCGATTATTGCACGCGAAAAAGTGGATTTGATGGACGTTGCACCAAACCAAATCGCTTCCATTGCAGCCTCACTCATCCCATTTCTTGAGCATGATGATGCCAACCGTGCATTGATGGGTTCAAATATGATGCGCCAGGCAGTACCCCTGTTGCAACCCGAAGCCCCTATCGTAGGAACAGGTATTGAAAAATATGTGGCCAGAGATTCGCGCGTGCTGCTGCATGCCGAAGGTAATGGGGAGGTGATTTATGTGGACGCCACCAAAATTACCATCCGCTATGACCGCACCGAAGAAGAAAAACTGGTAAGTTTCGACGAAGACGTTAAATCATATTCGCTGACAAAATTCGTAAGGACCAACCAAGGCACCAATATCAACCTGAAGCCCATCGTGAAACGTGGTCAAATGGTTACCAAAGGCCAGGTACTTTGCGAAGGCTACGGAACAGAAAATGGCGAATTGGCCATTGGTCGCAACCTGATGGTTGCCTTTATGCCCTGGAAAGGATATAACTTTGAGGATGCCATCGTAATTTCTGAAAGAATTGTTAAGGAAGACATTTTTACTTCTTTGCATATTGAAGAATTTACACTTGAAGTGCGCGATACCAAACGCGGTATTGAAGAGCTTACAAACGACATTCCAAATGTGAGTGCCGAAGCTACCAAGGACCTCGACGAAAATGGTTTAATCCGCATTGGTGCCGAAATTACCGAAGGGGATATCCTCATTGGAAAAATCACCCCCAAAGGTGAAAGCGACCCAACCCCGGAAGAGAAACTTTTGCGTGCCATCTTTGGCGACAAGGCAGGCGATGTGAAAAACGCCTCCCTGAAAGCACCCCCATCAATGAAAGGTGTTGTTGTTGACAAAAAGCTCTTCTCCAGGGTTATCAAAGACAGAAAATCGAAATCAAAAGATAAGGACATCGTTGTTGAACTTGATGAACAACATGGCAAACAAACCAGTGAATTGAAAAACAAACTGGTTGACAAGCTCAACGTTTTACTGTCCAATAAAACATCGCAAGGGGTTTACAATAACTTCAAAGAAGTGATTGTTCCCAAAAAAGCGAAGTTTACCCAAAAGATTCTTACCGGAATTGATTACACCAATATCAATCCCAATAAGTGGACTACCGACAAAGAGCGAAATGAGATGATCAAATCGCTTGTCAACAACTACAATATCAAGCACAAAGAGCTGGTGGGAATTTATAACCGCAAGAAATTTGTTGCTACTGTAGGTGATGAGTTGCCCAACGGTATTGTTCAAATGGCCAAGGTGTATGTAGCCAAAAAGCGCAAACTGACTGTTGGCGATAAAATGGCTGGACGCCATGGCAACAAAGGTATTGTTGCCCGAATTGTAAGGCAGGAAGACATGCCTTTCCTAGAAGACGGAACGCCTGTTGATATCGTATTGAACCCGCTGGGTGTGCCCTCGCGTATGAACCTGGGTCAGATTTATGAAACCGTTTTGGGATGGGCAGGCAAAAAACTTGGGCTCAAGTTTGCCACACCCATTTTCGACGGTGCCCATATTGACGAAATCAATGCTTACCTGGCACAGGCAGGTTTGCCCGAAAATGGCAGCGTTTATCT
>CAYTUA010000239.1:0-3433 GCA_964440855.1 uncultured Lentimicrobiaceae bacterium | reverse complement strand
AATTAATACCCTTACTGGCCTTGCTTGCCGTCATGCATTTGTCGCTGCGATCCCAAACATCCTATTGGACCGAAAGCTTTGATTTTGGCGGGGAATGGACCTTGCAGGACAACTGGCATATTAGCGAAGGCAAACTGCATTTTTTTTGGCACCCACAAGTTCTTAACTTCGATTTGGTAGCTACATCGCCTGCCATTCAGCTTGTTGATGAAGCCGAAACATTAAAAGTGCGCCAATTCCTCGAAATTTACGGATCAAGCACGCCCTCCGAAATGGCCGAAATAATCCTTGTATCAGCAGGGGAGGAGCATCTGCTATGGAGCCATGCCTTGAGCGCGGGCAGCTGGGGCGCCCCAACCGGCAGTAACCTAAACCTGGACGTGAGTGAGTTTGCCGGACAAACAGTTTATTTTAAGTTCCGTACGCATGGCCCGGCCACTTACCAATGGAACAAATGGGATATTTTTGAGCTCCAATTGATGGCCACTTTCGGCAACGACCTGGCCGCTTACAACATCAGTGGCCCGACAGCTATAGAGGCTGCCAATGGCGGCACCTGGACGCTCGAAGTGCGCAACCTGGGCGCGCAAAGCCAGTCGGCTTTCACCGTTTCCATGTTTAGCCACAAATTTGGCGATTTGCTTGGAACAGAAGAGGTGGTAGAAACAATACTTCCCCAACAGTCTGTAAATGTTGATTTTGAATGGATTCCCGAATTTGCCCACAACACCCTGCTTTATGCCGAAGTAAGCAGTGAGGTTGATGAGTTTGTTGGAAACAACAAGTCGGCCAATCATTTTGTGCGTGTGGGCCCCGACTTTGATTTCAATGTGCTGCTGTGGAACAACGACAACGGCATCAATACCGTGATATGCCCCGACCAGGAAGACCTGGTGAGGCCAACCGTGGTGCTGGGACGCGCTTTGAACAATGCAGGAATCAATTACCAATTGGTCAATAGCCTCCCGGCTGATTTGTCCGGTTACGATATCGTGATCGCATCGCTGGGGTGTTATTGTTTGAGTTGAAGCCAAACCCCACCCGGGTCTGTAAGTGTAGCAGATCAGGGCAAGCTCGAAACCTACCTCGAAAACGGAGGTATGCTCTATATCGAAAGTGTTGATGTAGCCAAAGACCTTTCCTTTACCTCTTTAAACAATTACCTCGGCCTCATCTACGAACATGATGGTTCGGATTATGAAGCCGGAAAAATATTTGGAACCCAAAACCCAATCAGCAGCCAATTGGGCTTTTTGTATCAGGGAGGCATCGATCCCCACTTCCGCATCGACCGCATGGGTGCCCTTTCGGGCGAAGTGCTGCTTCATTGCGAAGAAGGATATGGCCGCATGGTTCGCAACAAAGGAGAACAGTTCAAAGCTGTTTCCTCTTCTGTTATCCTTGGCGCATTGGCCGATGGCGATGGCTTCAACCAAAAACCTTATCTGCTGGCCGAAATCATGAATTATTTCCTGGGAATCAACGAAGACCAATGGGCTTTATCCTTGATCCCTGAGCCATATAGCGGCGGAAGTGTATTGGGAGCAGGCTATTACGGTGAGGAAGAAGAAATTGAGATTAGCGCAGTTGCCTATCAAAACTGGGAATTTGTCAACTGGACAAATAATATGGGCATGGTGGTTTCGGATGAACCTACTGTAACTTACACCATGCCTGGTGCCAACAGCCGGCTGCATGCCAACTTCAGGTTGATCACAACTGGAAAAGAGGTGTATGCAGCTGAGCAGATCAAGGTGTATCCCAATCCAACAAATGCCTTTTTCACTTTATCTGTTCCCACTTACTTAATTGGCACTTCCTATTACCTGCAAGATATGACTGGGCGCACCCTACTTGGTGGCACTATCGATGCCGAAAAGACGCAGTTGTTTATGGATGATCTAAGGCAGGGAGTTTATATGCTTGTAATAGCAGATCAACAAACCAAACCTGTTAGGGTTATCAGGTATTAACAACATCTTCAGTTAATTTTATAGGTCAGGCTTTTTTACAAAGGTCTCTTAAGGTATTAGGCTTTAGTTTACCACCAACTTCCCGGCAAGCCACCTATTCCCATCCCAAACCCTCGCCAAATACAAGCCTTTGGGCAAGTGTGCCACATCTATTTTGTGGAATTGGCTGGTTGGCTGTGCCTTGTACAACAGCCTGCCTGTGGGGCTGAACAGTTCAATTTGCACCTGTGCAAGCGGTGTGTTTTCGGGCAGTTGCAGCCATGTTTGTGTGGTGGCGGGGTTGGGGAAGATAGATATTGCCCATTTTTCCCTATTCATTTCCATATTATTGACCATGTTTGCAAGGCTTTGAATATAGGATAGCGAAAGGGTGAGCTTTGCATATGTGCCCATATCCCAATTATTGTCTTCAAATATGAACCAAGTATTGCCATATTCCGTTTGTTGCCTGGGAAGGATAAAATAATACACATATAATGTATCGTATCCCGATTGGCCTACAAAAATACCATCTATAAAAGCTGTAACTTGATAACAGCACTGCTCATTGTCCCATGCCTGAACTTCCATTCTTAAATAAAAATCGTCCTCTGGTTCAAAATCTATTTTGTTAAAAGCATAAATATTATTTGTAACATAAGTGCTATCCGAGGTCACGATGTGAATGTCATAAATTGGTGGATAAATCGGATCGAATACGCCGTAGTCAGTAAAAATATACGCAGAATCATCCGAAATGACCATTTCGGGGCTGATGAGCTCGACAGTATGGTCATGTTTTACTTTTTTGTAAACATAACAACCCAGTATTTCAAGGTCATCGCTAAAGGCATCCCATGTGAGGGTAACCCCGTTGGTATCGCCGATTGCAAAAGTATAATTGTGGTTGACTTGTGCAAAAGCACCAGTATAAATGGCCATTGCAAGGGTAAAGAATAAGTACTTTTTCATATCAATTGTTTTAAGTTAGTGTTTTATGCTTATTTTATTTCCATGACTTTCAATGCCAGGTTTGAGATTTCTGAGGATGCATTTTCAGAGAGTTGTTGCAGTTCAGGTTTCAAGTCAACTGTCTCGGAAACATATCCAATGCCAACCCATATTTTGTAAAGGGCCGCAGCACGTAAAAACAACAACAAGTCATCATGGGTGACATCAGTTAGGCTTATTTGTCCAAGGTATTGAATCATAGATTGTTGGTCGTCAAAATCTACGCTACCTGGCATGCCTGTGTGCAAGTACTCCATTTGATAGGCCTGCGGATAGGTAACCGGCACTAATGGCAAAGGGGTATCGAATGAAATCAGGTAAATGATTTTGTCTTTGTGAAACAGTACATCGGCCTCCGGCAAAAGCGTGTTTTCCCCTTTTTGCCCCATAAGAAACAACGGGGCAACCAATATCAGCAAAGCTGTAATATATTTCATTTTCATCGTACTGCGCTAATTTTAAAGTTTAAT
>CAYTUA010000238.1:0-2839 GCA_964440855.1 uncultured Lentimicrobiaceae bacterium | reverse complement strand
GCAGTGCCAAAACCTCCGCCAATATAGGCAAAGCGCGCATATTGGTATATTTGTGAAAGTATGCCGATGGAATCAATTATAAGGTATCGGGCTTCCTTTTCGGGATTGAAGCTACTCCACAATTGAAAATCATTTCCGAGTTCTCGGGATAACTGCTTGATGTGTGCTTGGCCAACATCGTGTGGCGCGATGATTATCTTATATTGGATGGGTAGTTTTCTGAGGATGGGGATCAACAATTTTTCATCTTTCGGCCAGGTGCTTCCCAATATGATTAAATTTTTGTTTGCTATAAACTGCTCGATTCCAGGGAATTTTTCTGATTTTTCTGCAATAGTAGCCACCCTGTCGAAACGGGTGTCTCCGGTAATGCTAACATTCAAAAAACCATGATCGTTCAATAAACTAGCAGTTTGTTTGTCCTGTACAAAAAAATGGGTAACAGCATGCAATTGCTTCCTGAACCAGGCTCCATAGGCTTTGAAGAAATACTGATCAGGCCTGAGTTTGAGCGATATGTAAAACAGCGGAATTTGCTTGATTTGAATCTTCTGCAAATAATTATACCAAAACTCATATTTGATAAAAAATACAGCCTTGGGGTTGAAAGTATTGAGCAGGCGGATGGCATTTGTTGGTGAATCGGCTGGCAGGTAGCTCACACAATCGGCCAATGGATAGTCTTTTCTCATTTCATATCCTGATGGCGAAAAAAAGGTAAGTAAAATTTTAAATTCAGGATGATTTTTCTTCAGTGCTTCAATCAATGGTCTGCCTTGCTCAAACTCTCCCAGGGAGGCTGCATGAAACCACAACCAATGTTTTCCTTTGGCCGCTTGTTTTTCCAAAAGGGGCCAGCAGTTTTTCCGGCCATGCACCCATTGCCTGGCTTTGCTGTTGAAAGGTGCTGAAAGCCTGATTAACAGGAAATAAACATTTACACCCAATTGGTAAAGCAAATGCATAATGCGGTGTTTCTTTTAGTAATAATAATAAGCTTGTGGGGCGCGCTTGTAGCCTGGAATCATCCAACTCAAACGAATGCCGAAATAGTTGTCGGAGTAATTGTTGTTATCAGGGCCCATCGATTCAAAATTGTAATCGCGCATACTGGCTGTCCAGGCATGGATATATTCCAACGAAAGGCTGAAATTCAATACCCTGGAATTGCTCATAAGCAAATAACCGGCTTCAGCGGCAAGGGCAAAACCTCCACGCATTTTATCATAGCCTTTGCCATAATCACCTTCAATTTGAGGTGCGGTACCAAACTGCGACTCGATGCGTATGTGATGCGACAGGAATCCGGCCCCTCCTTGTATAAAAATGCCGCTATTGGGGTTGGGGGCAAATAAATTAAAAATTTTACCTGTCTGAAAATGAATGTGATATCCCCTTTGAAATAGGGTCAGGCTTGTGAAAGTACCATCGCCATCAATGATTTCACCTGTGGAGGTGGTGATCATTTGCAACAACTCGTTGCGGTTGGTAACCTGGTCGCCAAAGATAAAGTTGGCATTCAGGCTGTGCAACCAGTTTTTATTGGTTTTGTAAGTGATACCGGCCCCAATGGTAGAATTGTACCCAAAATAGGCAGTATTGTCGCCTCCCGGAAATTGAAGGGCATAACTACCTTTGAACAGGAATGTTGCGATAATTGTATCAGTGATCCTCAACTGTGCTTGCATGGCAAAAGGCAACAACAGGATCAATACAATTACCGGTAATTTTACATATTTCATCTCGCTTTTTATTTCAAGCAAAGGTAAGGATTTGATGCATTTTTGAACACAAAAAGCCTGATTGAGGCAAAATCTTATTTGGATATGCCGGTCTCAGCTATTCTTCATTATAACAGCAGTGTTTCTTTGTGGTACTTAGAGTTTCCCTATGAATAAAGGATTATTTCTCACTAAGACACAAAGGTGCACAAAGTGAGCAATTACAACAGAAAATACCTATTGCACATCAATAAAATTTAGACACTGATAGATGCATGCATTTTATTTTCAAAAAAATAGCAAATACTGATTCTGGCCGCGTTTTAAGGAATCAAATAGAGCGATTCCCCTTTTTCGAACGCCTCAACCCCTTCTCGCAGGAACCTGATAAAATTATCTACATTCAGGTCATAGGCTTTGGGTTCGATCAGTACCTGGTTGTCGTGGCCCATCAATACATAATAGGGTTGGGCATTTACGCCAAATTTAGCAATCTGAAAGTCAGCATATTTTCGCCCGATGGTTTTCTTTACTTTGCCATCATAAGTAGATGTAATCCATTCGCTTTCAGGCAAACTGGTTTTATCATCCACATACAAGGCAATAATGAGATATTCCCTTTCCAGTATTTCGAGTACACGCGGGTCGGACCAAACATTGGCTTCCATTTCGCGGCAATTGACGCAGCCGTGGCCCGTGAAGTCAATAAAAATGGGTTTGTTCAATGCTTTGGCACAAGCTACCCCTTGTTCATAATCATAATAACCCTGCAATCCGTGTGGCAGGTGTAACTTATCTGCATGTTTGGGAATTTCGCAGAGTTCTGTGGCCTGCTGGCTTGTTAATGCTCCGCTCATGCTTACCGTTTTCACATTTGACCGGATGATTTGATTCAGGTCGAAATCGTGGGTGTGTTGCGGAGGCAGGTATCCCGAAAGGGCCTTGAGTGGGGCACCAAACATGCCGGGAATCAGATAAACCACAAAGGTGAAGGTAATGATGGCCAGCATCAACCGGGGCACGCTCAGGTATTTGATATCCGAATCGTGTGCAAATTTTATTTTGCCCAACAGGTACATGCCCATCAGGAAGAAAATTACTATCCAGAAAGCAAGGTA
>CAYTUA010000237.1:0-4019 GCA_964440855.1 uncultured Lentimicrobiaceae bacterium | reverse complement strand
ATTTCTTTCCCAAGTCTTTCAAGGAAGCTCCAATATGGTAAATGTCTTTGTTATCGATGATCAGAAAGCGGTCATGCGATTTGGTGAAGTGCTTCAGTTGGATAATGGGGTATTGCTGGTTGTGTGTTTTGAGGTCTGTTTCGAGTTGTTTGGAGATCTTGCTGGTGTAGATTGTTGCTTTCACGCCCGGGTTTCTTTTGGAAAGGAGTAACAGTACACTTTCGTCAATATAGTTGTCAATTAGGATGATACTTTTGTTGGCTTCCTTTATTAGCCCGGAAACGAATTGCCATGCATCAAATATTTGGCCGTCGAAGAAAATGCCTTCGTTAGGTTTAAGACCAGTTTTGATGATAAGCTCAAATTTTTGATCATGTTCGAGGAGTTTGTTTTCGATTCTTTCGAAGCGATGGTTAAGCAGATGGCCTTTCAGAAGGTACTCTTTTAATATTTCATTCGCCCATCTCCTGAATTGAACACCTCGCGCTGATTTAACCCTGTATCCAACGGATAATATCATATCCAGATTGTAATGATCTACCTGGTAAGTTTTTCCATCAGCTGCAGTTGTCGCAAATTTTGCGATAACTGGAATTGACTTCAATTCTTCCTTTAATGCATTGTTAATGTGTTTGCCTATTGTTTAAATGTCTCTATCAAACAATTCAGCCATTTGCTTTCGGTTTAACCAAACGGTTTCATCTTCAACCCTGACTTCAATTTGGAAGTCAGTGTTTTGGGTGTCTTTGTATATGACGATTTCGGCTTTTTCCATGGGCGCGAGTTCAAGATTCAAGATTCCATTGTTACGAGGTTCGCCAATCCAATTTTGAATTTTGTCCGCCGAGGCGGATTGAATCCTATAGCCTTGCATCCACCAATTCCTTGGGTAAGATCCCTTTTACGTCATAGATAATGGTTCCATTTTGTTTGTGGCCTTGCATATCGATATGCTGAAATTCCTTGTGTGCCACGGCAAGGACGATGGCACCGTAGTCGTTGCCGGCAGGGTATTCATTCAGGATATCAATGCCGTATTCGTGTTTTACCTCTTCCGTATCGGCCCAGGGATCGTAGAGGTCCACTTCCATGCCGTAGGATCGGAGTTCGTGATAGATGTCGATGGCGCGGGTGTTGCGGATGTCGGGGCAGTTTTCCTTGAAGGTGATGCCGAGCATCAGCGCTTTGGAGCCTTTTACGGGCTTGCCGGCTTTGAGCATGAGCTTCACCAGCTCGCCGGCTACATAAGCGCCCATGCCGTCGTTGAGGCGGCGTCCGGCCAAGATAATTTCAGGGTGGTAGCCCACTTCCTGCGCTTTTTGTGCGAGGTAGTAGGGGTCAACACCGATGCAATGGCCACCCACGAGGCCCGGCCGGAAGGGCAGGAAGTTCCATTTGGTGCCAGCGGCTTCGAGCACTTCGAGGGTGTCGATGCCCATGCGGTGGAAGATTTTGCTGAGTTCGTTCACAAAGGCGATGTTGATGTCGCGCTGTGAGTTTTCGATTACCTTGGCAGCTTCGGCCACCTTGATGCTGGGAGCGAGGTGGGTGCCGGCGGTGATGATCTCTTTATAAAGGGCATCTACTTCCAACCCAATTTCAGGTGTTGAGCCCGATGTTACCTTTTTAATGGTGGTGAGGGTGTGCACCTTGTCGCCGGGATTGATGCGTTCGGGGCTGTAGCCTACAAAGAAGTGCTGGTTCATCTTTTTGCCTGAAACGCTTTCGAGCACCGGCACACAGTCGTCTTCGGTGGCACCGGGATAAACGGTGCTTTCGTAGATGACGATATCGCCCTCTTTGAGCACCTTGCCCACTGTTTCGGAGGCCTTTACCAAAGGAGTAAGGTCGGGGCGGTTATTTTTGTCGGTGGGCGTGGGCACGGCGATGATGTAGATTTGGCAATCCTGGATTTGCACCATTTGGTTGGTGATCAACAAGCCTGGTGCATTTTCCGGTAGTTTCTTAGTCAGGACGGCCTGCAGGTCGTCGTCTTCCACTTCGAGGGTGGGGTCGTGGCCTTCGTTGAGTTCTTTGATGCGCTTTTCGCTGATGTCGAAGCCCACCACGGGGCGTCTTTTGGCAAATTCAACGGCGAGTGGGAGGCCTACATAACCGAGACCGATGATGGCGATTTTTTTCATATTCGTCTTGTTAATGGGGAGTTATTGGTTTCGTTTTTCACGAATTGCTGTGCTTTTGGGACTCGTTGACGAGCTTGTAGTTTGTTGTTTTATAAATGAGCAGCAAAATTACTCAAAGATTTTTAGGATGCAAGGGTATTTTTGGGATTGTGATGAGCAATTGACTCATGTGTTTTGGCTGTTGGATTCGCTAACAGCTACAGCCCCAAAGAGAATAGCACTTGCGGGTTTTGAGTTCAACTGATTGGTTTTGCATTTTCAATAGGTTGTTGATTTTCACCTAAAGAATTGTCTTTGCCAAGTAAAAAATCGTCGGCAATCTTATTTAAAGTCATGCGGTATTTTTCTAAATCGACTGGTATAGTCAGCCAGTTCACATTTTCGAGCCATTCGACGGGGAATGAAACCAAGCGTTGTTCAACATCCAGTTCGTTGATTATTGCTTTTTGTTTGGCATGATAAAAAATCTCCATCCAATTGAACGAGTAGCTCATTGAGAGGTGTATAATGTCGAAAATATCTTTTGGCTCATCACGGCCAACCAAGGCAGTCAATTTATTTGCTAAAATATTTAAGGGGGTATCGACAAATCCGTATTTATAGGCAGCATGTTTTCCTGCGTAATATTCCCCATCGTTTATCAGCTCTATCTTTAAAAAAAGGTTATCCTCAGTTATAAAAACCGTGTAAGGTCATCGGTAAAGAGAGATTGCTGCAGATTCACCTCAAACCGTCCTTTAATTTTGCGATTCAACTCAGCAATGAACTTGGGGTATTGGGTATTTGCATTGGTGAAGAAATAAAGATCGTCGCTAAATCGGTGGTTAAGGTAAAAACGTCCGAGTGCTGTGTCTCCTGTAAGGTAAAAAGGAAGTCCAAGGGAAAGCCACCAGGACAGAAATTTATCCTGCAATTGGTATAAGTTGTTGTAATCTTTGTTGGACGAATTCATATTTTAGCCTCAAAGAGGGTGATCTGAGTTTTTTGATCACCTGATTGGTTAATAAATATTTTATCTGGATTGGGCTAAATAATTGGAGTATAGTGAACCAGGAGTATGATTCCAGTATTTTCAAAAAAATCATTTCCTGATTATAGTGCCCGGCACGTTTCATATCTCTGCGTAAAACGGCTTCGATATCTTCGGCAGAGATATTGTAATCCCAAAGGATTTGTTTGAGGAGCGTATTTCGATTTGTTGTTTCCATTTAATACTTTAATGCAAAGATAAACACTTAATTATAAATTAACTTTCTAATCTTTCGCACTTTGTGTATGAGCCTGGCTATGAATGATAAGAGAAGCTGAAATATTATATAAAACACAGATATTCTGAGCTATAAGCTTTTCCATATTCATGAATAGATTGAAATCATTGATTACAGCCTGATTGATTTTTAGCGATTCACTTTTAAGGTCAAGGGGTGAAAGAGATAAAATAAGCTTCCTTACGGAAGCTTTTAATTTGTCTACAGATTTGCACGGATGGCTTCCTGCGGAAGCTTTTTTGTCCACGGATGGGCACGGATTAACACGGATGGCTTCCTTGCGGAAGTTTTTTTTGTCCACGGATTTGCACGGA
The DNA here is from genome assembly GCA_964440855.1 of uncultured Lentimicrobiaceae bacterium. Lineage (GTDB taxonomy): Bacteria > Bacteroidota > Bacteroidia > Bacteroidales > F082 > CALAZZ01. Next base: position 293 of record CAYTUA010000237.1, on the reverse strand, counting down.
TTAACACGGATGGCTTCCTGCGGAAGTGTTTGTTGTCCACGGATGGGAACGGATTAGCACGGATGGGCTTCCTTACGGAAGCTTTTTTTCCATGGATGGGCACTAATTTGCACGGATAGACTTCCTTGCGGAAGCTTTTTTTGTCCACGGATGGACACGGATTAACACGGATGGCTTCCTTGCGGAAGTGTTTTTGTCCACAGATGAGCATGCCTGCCTGACGGCAAGGCGGGGATTAACACAGATGAGCTTCCTTGCGGAAGCTTTTATTTTGTCCACAGATTTGCACGGAT
>CAYTUA010000236.1:0-4702 GCA_964440855.1 uncultured Lentimicrobiaceae bacterium | reverse complement strand
CTGTATCTGCCATACCCGTATTGATGCAGGGGCTTTGTTCGAGCAGGCTAAAGTCTGCCTCAAGCGGGCCGGCAAAAAGCGGGTCTTCCTCCATGCAATCCACATAAGGCCCTTCGAACATCAGTCCGCTACCACCAAAAGCCTCAATACCAAATTGTACGGAACAATTGTAGAAACCAGGTTCGCTATCGGTATCCCAAAGCCACACCTGCGAACCAAACGGATCACCTTCGGCAGAGGTATTTCCCCAGAGGATGCTGTTTAATAGTTTCGCATTGGAGGCTTCGTTGCAGTATAAACCACCTCCCATAGCAGCATAATTACCTGATATGATAGTGTTTGTAAACATGGGCGAGGCAGCCACATTGGCAATGCCCCCTCCAAAAAACGCAGCATAATTGTCGATCACAAGCAGATTGGCATTTATTTGCGTGGGGCTTGTACGCAAATAGCCGATAGCACCTCCCAGCCCACTGCTGTTGTATTGAAAAATGCAATTGGTCATTTTAGGGTTTGAAAACTCAAACGAAATGGCGCCGCCAATACCTGTTGATGCGTTGTTGTAGAAATTGCAAAAACGGATATCTGGTTTGCCATGCACATATTTAACTGCCCCCCCATAGCCATAAATCAGGCTGTCGTTGCCTGCAAAATTGCCCTCAAAATGACTGCGGGTGATCGACATATCCGACTTTTCGGCATAAACAGCGCCGCCGCGATAAAAAGCATAATTATTATCGAATACGCAATCAGAGATGCGCACCTTGTCAACACTTCGCACACAAATGGCCCCACCGTAGCGATAAACTGAGTCGATTACAGCTTTTCCATAGTTAAAAATACAATGGGCAAAAAAGGAAGAATCATTGGCTGCATCAATTTGCTCAAGCCTGATGCCTCCCCAACCTCCCTGTGTACTGTGAATATTGGCAAAGCCGCTTGTGTCGCTCACCGAAAAATGAATGGGGGCCATGGATTCGCCCATGGCTTGCAAAGCCCCTTCTACAACCATTTTATAATGATCCTGAAAAAGCACAACCGTTCCCGATGCTATGGCAAGCACTTCACCGTCAGGGATGAGCACGTCGCATACCACAAAAACAGTATCGTAGCTCCACACACCCGATTGGTCTCCACAGGCATCAAAGTTGTTTTGAGCATTTGCCCGGAATGATGATAGGATTAGGAGAACGACAATCGACAAAGCCAGTTGGTTAACTCGTCTGGATAAAAAAGAAAATTGGCTTTTTCTTCCAAAAACAGATTGGGATAAAAAGGATGTCATACTTGTAAGATTAATTTGGTTTTAGCTAACAAATATACGGATTGACAAGTCTGTATCACAAAAAAAAACAAGCACTTTTCATTTTTTTCTGTACACACTTCATGCAATCGTTGCCATTAATAATTGTGGCCTGCATGCTACCCAAATATGAATGTTGCTTGCAAATTAATTACCTTTGCAGGAGAAACGGCTTAAACACAAAAAAATTGATTTTCAGTAGTATAACACATAAAATACCGAATATAAAATGAAAAACATTGATCAGTACAACCTTACAGGAAAACGGGCACTGGTGCGCGTAGATTTTAACGTTCCCCTCAACGACCAATTCACAGTTACGGACGACACCCGCATCCGGGCGGCCATCCCCACCATTAAAAAAATTCTGGAAGTAGGTGGTTCCGTTATCCTGATGTCGCATTTTGGCAGGCCCAAAGATGGCCCCGAAGACAAGTATTCGCTCAAGCATATTATTCCAAATCTGGAGAAAAACCTGGGCAAAAAAGTGAAGTTTGCCCATGATTGCATCGGTCAGTCAGCCATGGATAAGTCAGCAGCCTTGGCAGCAGGTGAAGTGCTTTTGCTCGAAAACCTGCGATTTTACAAGGAAGAAACTAAAGGCGATGAAGCCTTCGCACAAAAACTGGCCCTTTTAGCCGATGTTTATGTGAATGATGCTTTTGGCACAGCCCATCGCGCCCATGCCTCTACCTCCATCATAGCCAGGTATTTTCCGGGTGCCAGCCTGTTTGGTTATCTGATGCAAGACGAAGTTTCGAACCTCGAAAAAGTAACCAAGCATCCTGAAAAGCCATTTACAGCTGTTTTGGGTGGTGCCAAAGTATCGGGCAAAATTGAGATCATCAACAACCTGCTCGACAAGGTGGACAACCTGATCATTGGCGGTGGTATGATGTTTACCTTTATCAAAGCCATGGGCGGAAGTGTTGGCAACTCGCTTATCGAAGAAGATTTGGTAGAAACCGCCAAAGCCGCCATCGAAAAGGCCAAAGCCAATGGCGTTAACCTGTTAATCCCCACAGATACGGTTGTTGCTGATAAATTCAGCGATGATGCCAATCAACAAACATGCCCGGTGATGGAAATCCCCGACGGCTGGATGGGACTGGATATTGGCCCCGAAAGCATTGAAACTTTCAGCAAAACCATTCAGGCCTCCAAAACGATTCTCTGGAACGGCCCCATGGGTGTTTTTGAGTTTTCGAATTTTGCAACAGGCACACGCGATATTGCCTATGCCATTGCCAAAGCCACTTCCATGGGCACCTACTCGCTGGTTGGCGGTGGCGACTCAGTTGCAGCCGTAAACAAATACGACCTTTCCGACAAGGTGAGCTATGTATCCACCGGAGGCGGTGCCATGCTGGAGTATATCGAAGGCAAGGAATTGCCTGGCGTAAAAGCCATTATGGAGGGATAAACTCTTCCTGCAAAATCAGAGCATCTGGCGTATTGCCTTTTCTATTCCCGACTGGTCAAAGCCGCAGATGGCCTTCAATTCATCCGGCTTGCCGTGGGGTATAAACTGATCCGGAACACCTAAACGTTGAATGGGTTTGTAATAGGCATGCAATTGGGCAAACTCCATCAGGGCGCTGCCCATGCCGCCTGCAACCACGCCATCTTCGATGGTGAGTATGGTGTTGTGGTTTTTAAAAGCATGGTGCAAAAGCTGCTCATCGAGCGGCTTTAAAAAACGTAAATCATAGTGACTGGGGCAGAGCCCTTCGTTTTCCAGCTTATCCAAAACAGCAGAAACATCATTGCCGGGCTGCCCGATACTGATGATGGCCAATGAGTTGCCTTTGCGCAACAAGCGCCCCCGCCCTGTTTCGATACGCTCAAACGGGATTTTCCAATCAGGATTGATGGCCCTGCCCCTGGGGTAGCGGATGGCAAAGGGCCCCAACGAATTAAATTGGGCACTATACAGCATCTGACGAAATTCAACCGCATTCATGGGAGCGGCTATGGTGAAATTGGGAATGCAGCGCAAATAGGCCAGGTCAAATGCCCCATGGTGGGTGGCGCCATCTTCGCCTACCAGGCCGGCCCTGTCGACACAGAAGACAACCGGTAACTTTTGCAGGGCTACATCATGAATCACCTGATCGTAAGCACGTTGTAGAAAACTGGAATAAATAGTACAATAAGGAATTTGGCCCTGGGTGGACAAACCGGCGGCAAAGGTTACGGCATGTTGCTCGGCTATGCCCACATCAAAAGTGCGTTCGGGGTACTGCTCCATCATCCCGATAAGGCCACTCCCCGTGGGCATGGCGGGGGTGATGGCCACAATTTTATCATTCATAGCAGCCAGCTCGAGCAGGGTTTCGCCAAACACTTCCTGGTAAAGCGGTGCTTCGCCAGCAGCAGGCACTGCCCGTGGAATTTTGCCTGTTATCCGGTCGAAAGTACCGGGCGCATGGTAACGGATCTGATCGCGTTCGGCTTGTTCAAAGCCTTTTCCTTTGATGGTTCTGATATGCAGCAAACGCGGCCCTTTCATATCTTTCAATTTATCCAATGCGCCAAGCAATTCCGTCAGGTTGTTGCCATCAACGGTTCCCGTATAAGGCATATGAAAGGAATCAAACAAGGGGTTTCTGAGGGTTTCCCCATCTGAATGAGGAGCCTGGCGTTTCAGGTAATCCTTTAAGGCCCCGGCACTTTTGTCAATGGAGATGCCATTGTCGTTCAGCACGATTAAAATATTGGCCTGGCTGTCGCCGGCGTGGTTTAAGGCTTCGAAAAACATGCCGCCGGTGATGGCACCATCTCCCACAACAGCAATATGTTGCCGTTTATCGTCCCCCTGCATGCGGGCGGCTGTGGCCATCCCGAGTGCTGCCGAAAGGGCTGTGGAAGCATGGCCGGTTCCGAAAATATCATATTCGCTTTCATCCCTGACAGGAAAACCACAAACACCATCCAATTTGCGCAAGCTGTGGAAGTTATCCCTGCGACCGGTGAGTATTTTATGGCCATAGGCCTGATGGCCCACGTCCCAGATCAGCTTGTCGTCGGGGGTATTGAACAGGTAGTGCAAGGCGATGGTAAGCTCCACCACACCCAATGAAGCACCCAAATGGCCCGGATTGGCCGAAACCACATCGAGGATAAAGGCCCTGAGCTCCCCTGCCAGCTGCAACAAATCGGCAGGCTTCAGCTTGCGCAGGTCTTGCGGGCTGTTGATGCGTGCCAATAGGGGGCCGGGATGCAAGGTCATGGTGTATTTTTGAGCAAAGGTAAGGAAATTGGAGGCTGAGCTGAAATGGAATTGAGCGGATAGAATTGTTGGTTATTTCGGTCAGACCGTGCCAGGCGTTTCGGTCAAACCGTGCCACTTTGAAAGATGCTGCAATGATACATAATTTTTCAGTTATTCATTTTTTA
>CAYTUA010000235.1:0-6376 GCA_964440855.1 uncultured Lentimicrobiaceae bacterium | reverse complement strand
ATAGGCCCGGATGTAATCTTCTTCGAAAAGTTCCCCTCGCGAACCGGCAATGACGCCATCGGCATTGGCCAGGCCAAAAAGGCTGTATTGCAATTGGTTATTTGTCCGTATCAGGCTATTCCTGAATCCAATGCTATGCTCCAGCCTGCTATCGAAATCAGCTTGAAATGCTCCACTAAGCCAGTTTTCCCACGAAACCGTCCCGAATGTGGGTTTTTCCATTTCAACAAAAGCGCCTGTAAGGGGCTTTTCCTTAAATAACTGCAGTTCGCGCTGAAAAGCAGGTAAGAGCAGCATGAGTAACAACAACCCAAACAATACATATTTCAGTCTGTTAATACCTTTTCCAGCTTGCATTTTCACATTCATTTACAAGGACTTAAAAAGAGGGCCTGATGATTTTCTTCATCAAACTACCCTGATTGGTCTGCAACACCATATAATATGTGCCCGATGATAATTGTCCGGTCAGCGGATTGAAACGGTGCATGCCGGCAGCCAGCATTCCACTGCTTTCTTCTGCATAAATAATCCGTCCGTTCGCGTCAACCAGCAGCAACTTGATGGCCGAAGCTTGTTGTAGTTCCACTTCAACAGTTAACTGCCCGGCAAAGGGATTGGGATACACATGCATGCCATTTGCTTGTATATCTGTTATTTCAGCTTGTCCGGTCGGGATGGAAAAGGCCGGCAGAATGATAAAATCAAGCCAGGCAGCATCGCTGCCACCGGCAACGCTATAGTCCTTTTCGTAGCGCCAAATAAACAGATTGCTGCCCGTTGAAACCTCATAACTTGCATTTGTCCAGTCTGTTTCGCCTGACCAGCTGCCCTTTTCAATGCCATTGACATGAAACTTCAGAAAATCATATTCTGGTTCAGACGACACTTTGTAGAAGAAAGAAATGCTGTCGCCATAGGCCACATCATAATGCAGCAACAAGCTCGAAGCCTGATCATCGTCAATCATGCCCGAACGGGCAGCATAACTGCCTTCGTAGGCGTTTTCATCTGTGATATGCCAGGGAACATTGCCGGCCATTTCCCATTCGAAACTACTGAAATCGCCTGTTTCAAAATCCTCAACAATCAGCGAAGTTAGGATGGGGTAGGTTTTGTAAAATTCAAAGTCATGATGCCCCCAAACGCTTAAGCTGATATCAACAATTTCGAGGAGGGGCGTTTGTTCATTCAGCTGCACCTCAAATTCGAGCAACCATTGATCATCTACTGCAAGGGTATCCTTTTCGAGTGTGCTGCTCAGTATTTCGAGGTAGGGATTGCTGCTGCTTAATTCGGCAGACACATCCATCAATGATGCCCCGCCTGCATTGTGCAGCATTATCTCAATAATGGCTGATTCGCCGGGTTCCAGCAGGCCGTTGTTGCCATCGTTCAACACAAGGGAAGCCACTTCCATAACCGGTGCATGGGCGGTAAAACTGAGGTTGCGCGACCAGCTGCCTTCATCCGATTCTACTAACAGATTGAAGCGGCCATTGGTGCCGTCAGGGATGTCAGCTGATACGAGCACATCAAAAATATTCCATAAGGTATCGGATGTCCATTCATCAACAAATGGAACAAAATGCTGGTCTTCCAATATGTCAAAATAGGCACTGTTTGATGTCAGGCTCAGGCTTACATTGTTCAATGTAAAAGGATTGATGTTGTTGATTTCCACATTGAGCGAAAAATGATCACCAAAAGTGATTACCTCACCGTTTTCGGGTTGCACCTCGGCGTTTACGATAACCCCTTCGCTATTCAGCAGATAGGTTTTGAACTGCCGGACATTGTTTTTGTCGGTAACGCCAATTTTGATGGGTTCGTTTTGCAAAAAGCCCTCCACTGTTCCACTGAGCAGGCCTGATTCAGTGAGGCTGAGACCGGTATATTTGGTCAGGGGGTCAAAGCGCTTGTATTCACTTTCCAGTGGCATATAGATGCCATCCGGGTTGAGATACACATAGTTTTCGCCATCACCTGCCGAAATGCCGGCATAGCGGCGCACATAGGGCTGCACATTGTGCTCGCCATGAAAGAATTCAATTTTCCCGCTTTTATGGAGCCGTGCCACCATATTGATGGTTGTAGTTGAGGTGGAGCCGCTTACAGATAATTTCCACCGGAATGAAACATAGTTTGTTGTGGCTTCAAACCAGATACCATCACCTTCGGAAGGGGCTACAACAAATGGGTGCGACATGCAGGGGGCTATCATTTTGTTTTGCAGGAAATAGGTTTTTCCGTCAATATAAAAAACCCAGGGTATCAGGCTGTTATCAAAACGGATATAGCCATCAACTGTTACGTACAGCTTATTGTATTTGGTGCCGTAAAAAGGAAATTGGAAAGGCAGTTGCACCTCAGCCAATCCGTTGGTATTGCTTGAGGGCGACAATTGCTGAAACGAAACATTGGGCATGCTGGCTGTGGAGTCAGTCAGTTCAAAATCGTCCATCAGGCTCCAACGGTAGGGTGGAGTGCCTCCTTCAGCCTCCAGTTCAACACTATAAGGTTCGTATAATTGAATGCCGGGCAAAGTTTCCTGTACGATATTTACCGGATCGAAATCAACGGCTGCGGTTATTTCGGCTACCGTCATACTGTTGTTTTCGATGGGCAGGCTGTTGCCATAGCTAAACTCCTCAACACTGCCATCTACATAATTCATCAACGAGAAACTATTGATAGTACCTGAATATTGACTTCCCGGATCGTTTTCCTGAACCAATAAAAAATATTTTCCGTTTTGATTGGGTGTGGCATAGGCAAGCAAATAATTCAGGTCGAGTCCAAACTCAATGGTTTCGGACGAGCCATTGCCTTGCATGGGATGGCAGCCTCCCTGATAATCAAAAATGGGAAAATGCAAAATCACATCGGGTTCATCAGCTGTGGGGTTATCCGCATAACCCACACTAACCTTTAGTTTGTTGCGGCAGCCATAGGTCATGGACAATTTGGCGGTGAGTAGTGGTTCGTGGTAATCGCGCACATCTACAACAGCCACCAGGTTGTTCCAAATACCTCCCTGACCGTATTTATCAGCCAGCGTTTTATACATCATATAGGCAAAGCCGTTATCGCCCCACCAGTTCACATTGCCATAGGTATTGGCCATTTTAAACCCACCAATTTCCCAGTCGCGGACATCTACTATGCCATCATTGTTGATGTCGATGTGGTTGGTGTATTGCCCGTCGCCATTGTAATCATAGCGGATGCTGTCGTTATAGCCTACGATGGACATGGCATGATTGGCTGAATTGCCAAACTGTGTAAAAACATATTTGCCAGCTTCGGGTGTGCCAACTGGCAAGTTGGCATTCGGGCTGCCAAACTGTGCATAAAAGGCGCCCAGCCCACCGGCTTCATCACCGGTACCGTGGTCATAAATCCAGTTTTTCAATGTTTGTATGCCCCCAACCGTATTGGTTTTGATGGAATACACATCATTGATCCTGTTTTTCATGCTGTTGTAGTAGTTTTCGTAACCATTCATCCAGCGAGACGGGCCGCCCTGCGACATGCCGCCATAATCAGATACTGAGGGGTTGCCTGCCCGCTTTACAATTTCGTAGGTTTCATAATAATTAACGCCTGCATCGCTGCCACCGTTGAGAAAGTTATAGGTAAAATGGGTGGTATATTGGTTATCAGTTGTATTTCCGGGGACACCACGGGCCGCATTTATCTCGTAGGTAAATACCACACCAATGCTTGAAGCCTGCCCGCATTCGAGGCCAACCTGTGCCACCAAAGGCCTGAAATAAGGCAATTGCGAATTGTCAACCATATATGGAAGCGACCGGCGCAGCATGGATGCCTCCAGCTGGAGTGGTGGTAATTGGCTCAGCATCATCGAATCATAGGCGCTTAAGGGTTGTTTTTCAAAAGTGTTTGGCAATGGGTTTACAGCTTGTTTGTCTTGTGCTTTAGCCTGCATGCCAAAGGCGAAACAATAAAAAAATAGGGCAATGAAAATCCTTTTCATGGTTGATTGATGTTTAAAAGAAAGTGTGAAATTACAATTTCCTGCTGAATTGAATATTGAAAGCATTATTTCGTGCAGTATCTTTTTTTGTCGTGGCTACAAACAGCATGGAACTGAATTCATGAAAGCACCAAAATGTTCGTACTTTTAGAAATGTAAAAAGCATTTATTTTATTGAATTCGTTACCAAAAAACCGTTTATCATGAAGAAGCATTACCTGTTCTTATTATTCATCTGGGCTTTAATTTCCCAGGCATTTCCGCAGCATTCAGTTGAAAGGGCCTATCTGGATGAAGATGGCAAAGTGTTGAAAGAAAGTATAGTATTAGCTGCTGCTGTTGATAAAGAAGAGCGCGGTCCATCCTACGAGCAATTGCCAGGCTGGCCAAAGAAAGTGGTGGCAAGCCCAAATTTCAAACCCTTCAGGGGCGTAACCCTGGCCGATATTGATGGCGATGGCATGGACGAAATTCTTGTGGCTGGGCATAACCGCATGCATGTTTTTAATGGCGACGGCAGTTTGTTGTGGCAAAAAAACCTCACGGGAACAGCCATTTATCCCCCTTCGGTTGCGGTGATGGACAACAATGGCACTTTGGGAATAGTGCAGGTTACAGGGGGTGTTCCCAACAATGGACGCGTTTATTTTCTCAATGCGGATGGGGAGGATATGCCCGGTTGGCCGGTCAGCTTCGAAAATCATTGGATAATTTGTTCGCCCGTGTTGGCAGATGTTTCTGGAAACGGAACCCGCGAAATAATTGTGCAGACACGTACTTCCAACAACTTGCATGTGCTCAAAACTGACGGAACTTCTCTAAATGCTAACTGGCCGGTAAATCTGGGCGGAACACCTGCTGTAACCCCCTCAGTTGCTGATGTTGATAACGATGGGGTGGTTGATATTGTAACCGCTATTTCTGATGGAACTATGTTGGCGTTTGACGCCAATGGACAGGCAAAGGCAGGTTTCCCTATTCCTCCGGATAATGTGAGTTTCTCCTACCAATCCCCCTTGCTGGTCGATTTTGATGGTGACGAACTACTTAGTATTGTGGGTGCAACCCACGGAGGAGCCCCAAAGTATTACATCAGGGAATACGACGGAAGCTACCGCGATGGCTGGCCGGTTGCCGTTCCTGACAACGATTGGACCTATGCCCCGCCTACTGTTGTTGACCTGCAAGGCAACCAGGAATTCAGTATTTTTATGAGCAAGCCCATTGGCGAAACGCCCATGCCGATGCTTTTTGGTTTTGATCCGGAGGGGAATTCATTGGAAAATTTCCCCATTACCAAGCCAGGTGGCCTCGAAGGCTTTACCAGTGTGGCCGATATCGATCTGGACGGACAACATGATCTTGTTTTTGGAAGCAACCTGAAAATTGACGGTTTGGGGTTTATTCATGCCTGGGCCATGGATGGCAGCGGACAATTGCCCGGCTTTCCTCTGAGGCCAATCGGATTCACCTTTATGAATGGCCCCAATCTGGGCGATGTGAATGGTGATGGTATGCTCAATTTGGTAGCCTTAAGCTATGAATTGAATTTTGATCCGGCCGATTCTACCTTTATCAATGTGTATGATCTGCAAATTCCTGTGGAGCAGGCCAGTGTGCTTTTTGGAACTTACAAAGGAAGCAACGACAGAAGCGGGCATATAACAGGCGTTGTGGAGCAAGCGGTGATAAATATCGAACCGGCTACTTATGATTTTGGCGAAGTGGCTGTGGGTTTAAGCTCCGACACAGCAAGCTTTACCATTACCAACAACGGCAATGCAACCGCCAATATTTCAGGTGTTTCACTTGGTGGGTTTAATGCTGATAATTTCGATATTTTTGACGAAAACACTTACCCGCTAAACCTTGAAGCCGGTTCTTCCATTACAGTGGAAGTGTCATTTGTGCCTGTAAGTGTTGGTATGAAAACCACCAAGCTCAATGTTGCGGCCAATGTATCTGTGGCAGCTGCCGATATTTCAGGTATGGGGGTTGTAGGTATGTTTCCCGTTATCATTGTTTCCCCAGATGAGTTATGGATTGATGAAGACGTTTTGTTGGATATTTTATACATCGAAAACCAGGGCACAGCCGATTTGCTTTTTAATATGACCATTGACTATGATGATGTTGAAGATTGGCTGGCCTTAAGCGATACCACCGGTAATGTAGCCCCTGATGAAACACTCACTGTTACAGCTTTTTTAAATAAAAGCTTCACTTTTGATGAAACAATCGTAAGCTATGCCATGCTGCAAATAGAAAGCAATGATCCGGTGACACCCCTGGTGGAAGTTCCTGTAACATTGGTACTAACGGTTGGTTTAGACGAAAATCTGAAAGCCCCGTTTACCATTTACCCAATTCCGGCAA
>CAYTUA010000234.1:0-4360 GCA_964440855.1 uncultured Lentimicrobiaceae bacterium | reverse complement strand
TTTTGTCATAAGCTCGAGCTTATCAGAAAACACCGCCAATCCGGCTGCATCCCTTTGTCTGCGCATTAGCTCCATCAGCGAAGCTGCTGCATATACCGAAAAAAGTTGCTTGTTCGGGTTGTTGATATCTGCATCGGTTTTCACCGGAAAATACATGGATGAGGATTGATCGAGCACAATCAGGCAACGCAGATTGGTTTCTTCCTCGTAGCGCTTAACAAATAATTTTTCTGAACGTCCGTAAAGCTTCCAATCAATATGCCTTACCGACTCCCCTTGATTGTAGAGGCGGTGTTCAGCAAACTCAACCGAAAAGCCATGAAAAGGGCTTTTGTGCAGTCCGGTAATAAACCCCTCAACCACTTGCCTGGCGAGAAACTCGAGGCTACCAAAACGGCTGAGGGCTTGCTGGTCGATAACATATTTCATGGGCGATACAAAAGAATGCCCCACTTGCCATTATCAGCAGTGGGGCCAATACAATTTAAGTTCGTTACAAATTAAAGCAGTGCCTCAAGCTTATTTACAAGCACATTTTTGGGTACAGCACCAACTTGTTTATCAACAACTTCACCGTTCTTAAAAAAGAGCAGGGTGGGAATATTCCGGATACCATACTTGGCAGCAGTGGCATTGTTGTTGTCCACATCGAGTTTTACAACACGGGCTTTGCCTTCATATTCCTGGCCTATTTCCTCTACAATGGGACCTACCATGCGGCAAGGGCCGCACCAAACTGCCCAAAAATCAACAATTACGGGCACATCTGACTGAATTACAAGTTCATCAAAATTTGAATCGGTTACTTCAAGAGCCATAAGAAATGTTTTTAAAATTTTTTAAAAAATGAATTGTCAAAGATAGGCAAAATGCTTTTTTGAATTGGATAATTTAAAGCACAAACTTTCTGCATTTTTAGCAAATCTTTTATCCAACAGGCGCAAAAGTGACCATAAGGTTTGCAAAGAAATTCCAGATGGTAACAACGGCAATGGCCAATATTTTACTCAAATAAAAATTCATTTGCCACTTACTGACAAGCATCCACAGGATCAGTGTATTGATAGCCAAGCCAATAAGGGCTATAAGAATAAACTCTGTGTATTCAAAAGCCACATTCGGGTTTTCACTCTGAAAAGTCCAGATCCTGTTCAAGATATAATTGGATGTGGCAGCCGACATAAAACCGATGGCATTGGCCACATATTTCTGAATATGAAACTTTTCCTTAAAAAGATAGGTAAGGCCAAAATCGACAAACAGGCCGGAAAACCCCACCACGCCAAACTTCAGGAATTTCATCAGCAGGCCATCCATTACCAATTTTGTATAAAGCAGCGAGGGTTCCAAATTTCAATTAGCTAAAGATCAACAATTAACACCATCTTCTCTCCGTTGCGCATTATATCAACATTTGCCCTTTCGCCCCGTTTCAATTGCTTCAACCTGTTCATATAATCATAAATATCGCCTACACTCAGCCCATTGATGGCCACAATTATGTCGCCACGCAACATGCCTGCCCCATCGGCCGGACCGCCTTTGGTTACGCCACCAACAGGAAGTCCTTCGCCACCTGATGCAGTAAAGTCAGGCATGATGCCCAAGGTAACCTTGAACCCGCGACTTGAACGCTGCCGCTCGCGGGGCCCTGCTTCCTGAAAGCTCAGTTTTTCGGGTCTGTTGCCCAACTCTGTAACAACTGTAGCAACAAAATCAAGCACTTCAACCATACCGCCAAAATTAATCCGATCATATGTATCCAAAGGGGTATGGTAGTCAGGATGTGCACCTGTTGAAAAAAACATGACAGGAATATCCTTCGCATAAAAAGACGAATGGTCAGAAGCACCAAAACCTTCCGGCGAAAACCCCAAAGCCAGTGCCGTGTTTTCAGACAAATTGCTGAGCAGTTCTTCCGTTTCAATAGCAGTTCCTGTACCTCCCACAGCAACTGATTTTTCATTATTCAGCCTGCCAATCATATCAAAGTTAAGCATGGCAACCAGTTGTTCTTCGCCCACCGGGGGATTGTTGGCAAAATAAAGGGAGCCCAGCAAACCCAACTCCTCGGCCCCAAAAGCAGTAAATATGATGCTCCGGCTACTCCTGTTTCCCGGATCAGCAAAATAGGCTGCCATCTCAATGATACCCGCAACTCCAGAGGCATTGTCGTCTGCTCCATAATGCGGTGCAATCGTATCGGGATGGCGCGAACCCGAACCGGGACCACCCATACCCAAGTGATCGTAATGTGCACCTATTACAATATACTCATCCTTCAGCAAAGAGTCCTCGCCAGGCCAAACGGCAGCGATGTTGAATGTGGCAACACGGTTTTGCACCAAGGAAGTATTTGCAGAAACAAGGGGTAAAACTATGTAGTCTGAAGGTTTCTCCCCACTAATCATCAATGCTTCAAGGCTATCAGTTTTGGGGCCAATTTGCAACAGCACTGAGTCAGCCCAAGCCTTGCGCAGGTCGATCACCGGAAGTCCAACATCCACAACTGAACGTTCAACCACAAAAGGCGCCTCTTCGTCGCCCGGGCTGTTCTTCTCACCTCCAAACAGGAGCAGTCCGGCTGCTCCCCTATCGCGTGCATACAAGGCTTTGCTCCTTGCATCAGCATAAGGGATATAAGCACTTTCGTTGCTATCGGGCTCCGGATCGCCTTTGAGTACCAGCACCCATTTCCCTTCCACTTCCAGGCCTTCATAATCATTGTGTTGCAACTCATCGGTTTCGACAACCATTCCAAACCCGGCGAAAACCACTTCTGCTTCTATTGTGGCATTGCTGCTAAATGCATATAGCCCGTAATCTTTTCCATAATCACCTTGAATTCCTGCTGCTGACAGGCTGTTGTCAATTCCCGGTTCCACTGAAGTGACAACTTCAAATGACTGAAATCCATTATCAAACAACAAATTTAGTCCGTAAGCTGCAAACTGGTCCCTGATGTAGGTGGCGGCAACCAAATCCTCAGCTGTGCCGGCATAACGGCCTTTGAGCGAATCGGAAGCCAGAAAGCGGATATGCTTTTCGAGTTGTTGTGTGTTAAATGTAAAATCTTGGGCTTGAGCAATAAAACTGCCCAAAATAAGAGTTATGAGGAATATTATTCTGTAACGCATAAGTTTGATTTTATATTTGAAAAATAGGAAGGGACAAAGTTAATCTTTCTTGGGGTTTGAATGAATAAGATGTATGTGTCCAACTATTATTCAATAATAAAATCCCGATCTTTGCAATGAGCAATACAAATACCATGAACATCGAAGATATCAGGGAATACTGCATCTCGAAAACCGCCGTTACCGAAAGCCTTCCTTTTGGTGATGACACACTTGTATTTAAAGTAGCGGGCAAAATGTTTCTATTGGCCAACCTCGATGGACCTTTGCGCATCAACATCAAAGCGATGCCCGAAGAAGTAATTGACCGGATTGACAGGTATCCCGAAGCCCTGCCCGGCTATCACATGAACAAGAAATACTGGATAACAGTGGATATGGAGCGTGCATCAGACTATAACAGGATAAAACAATGGATTGATGAGTCCTATCAATTGGTGCTGTCGAGCATTCCTAAAAAGCAACGTGAGGAATACGGTTGCTGAAAACATTTTTCGAAGCTCGTCCTTTATTAGAGATATATTTCTTTTAAAAGGTGATATATATTGGCCATATATAATGATTTAGATCATTATTTAAAATTACCTCTCCCTAATAACAAAACATCTTATAATACTATTAATAAGTATATTAAAGATTATAACAACGTACTTTATACATTCCATCTGTTGAATTAATCTTCTTTAGACCAAATATAAATTAGTTTTATTAAAGATATTTTTCTTTATTAAAATGATTTATTATTATCTTTGCAGCACAAAACACAAACACCATGGACAGTGCAGTTATTTCGAATATTAAAAAGCCGGTAGGCGTACCAGAACCCACAGTCAGGCGTATGCCAAATTATTTGAATCTGCTTAAAAGCATGCAGAAAGAGGGCGATCTCTTTGTTTCGGCTCCCTACATTGCCCGCTTGCAAGGCCTTGACAATACACAGGTTGTTAAAGATTTGGCTTACACAGGCATAACCGGAAAACCGAGGGTAGGCTATTCCATTGAAGAGTTGATTCATGCCCTGGAAGATTTTCTGGGATTCAACCGCAAGCATGAAGCTTTTCTTGTTGGGGCTGGTTTTTTGGGCAGCGCACTGATTCAATACCAGGGATTTAAAGAATCAGGCATGCGTATCGTAGCCGCCTTTGACATTGATAAGCAAAAAGTTGGCAGGGAAATCGGTGGGGTGCCGGTATTTCACCTCGAAAAATTCCGCGATTTGGCCA
>CAYTUA010000233.1:0-4151 GCA_964440855.1 uncultured Lentimicrobiaceae bacterium | reverse complement strand
TCAGAACGGTCTCAAAGCTGCGCACCCCGGCTTCCCAGGCCGCTTCCAGCTTGGCATTTGCATCAGATGGCTTGGTGTGCAGGTGAAGGCCAAAATCAGCATCCGGAAACACCGGAATTAGCTTTTCATATACTTTAAACACGCGCTCTGGTGTGGCATCGCCAAGGATATCGGATAAAGGCATACGTCTGATGCCCAATTCGTAAAGGCGGGCTGCACCATCAATCACCATATCAACACTCCAGTCGTCGCCATAAGGATTGCCAAGTGCCATACTCAGATAGATAACAAGTTCAAACTGCCGTTGTTGGGAAGCATCCACAATGTCAGCAATGGTTTGAATGGCGCCTTTTTCATTGGCATTGAGGTTGCGTTTTAAAAAAGTAGGGGATATCGAAAAGGGATACGAAAGGCTTTTGACCCGCACACATTTGGCTGCTTGCTCCACCCCCCTTTTGTTCACCACGAGCACCATCAGCTCAGGAGGGTTTTCGGGCAATTCAATCTGCCGCAGCACCTCCATGGTATCAGCCATCTGAGGGATGGCCCTGGGCGACACAAAGCTTCCGGCATCAACCGTGCTGAATCCGGCCTTGAGCAAGGCATTCACATAAGCCACCTTGCGGCTGGTTGGGATAAAAGTTTTAATGCCCTGCATGGCATCACGCGCAGTTTCGGTAATATGTATCATATTGGCTAAATCAAAACATCAAGTTAATCAATGGGGCATTTTTTTGCAAAGAACAGCATTCCTGAATAATTATACTAAATGAATTACTTAAAGATTATTAATGCGTTCCACCTCCGGACTCACAATTTTTCACAATTCCTGACTCCCGACTTCGGTCACTGAGCGACTCGCACTGAGCCGAAGTGAGCAGAAGTGCCTCCTTCCGACTTCCGACTTCCGACTCCCGACTCCCGACTCCCGACTCAAGACTCCCGACTCAAGACTCCTAAATAAACTCCCCAAGCCTTCCCTTTTCGCCAACACGTGCACCTTTAGGCGTATCCTTCAGTGTGCAAGCCTCGTTATACAAGTCATGCTCAAGGAATAGAATGTAATCATGAGCAAGCGCCTCCCCATAAAAACGTTCCCTGTCCTTGAGGGTATCAAGTGGTTTTGTGTCGTAGGCCATAATCCACGGCATGGGGATATGCGCCGCCGAGGGCATCAGGTCGGCCATAAAAACCACTGTTTTGCCATTGTACTTGATATGCGGTATTACCTGCCCTTCCGTATGGCCATTGTACAATTTAAAAGTGATGTTGGGGATATATTCACCCTCTTCTTCAATCAGTTTCAATTGGCCGCTTTCCTGAATCGGTAAAATATTTTCTTTCAGGTAGGAGGCTTCTTCGCGCCGGTTGGGGTTGGTGGCCCATTCAAATTGCTGTTTGCTGGTCCAATAGGTGGCATTGGGAAAAGCCAGTTCAAAGCCGGTTTTTTCAGCATTCCATTTCACGCTGCCACCGCAATGATCAAAATGCATATGGGTAATAATCATATCCGTAATGTCATCAGGGCTATAACCTACAGCGGCCAGGGATTTTTCCAAACTGTCATCGCCATTGAGGTAATAATGCTGCAACCATTTTTCGTCCTGTTTTTCGCCTATGCCATTGTCAATCAGGATGCGGCGTTCGCCATCTACCACCAGCAGGCAGCGCATGGCCCAGTTGCAGAGGTTGTTTTCGTCGCAGGGATATACTTTTTGCCACAGCACCTTGGGCACAACACCAAACATGGCGCCGCCGTCAAGTTTGAGGTTACCGGTTTCAATAGGATATAGATTCATGGAGATGATTTAACAAAGTTTAAAATTTGAGTTTAACTGCCGCAAAATTAACTTTATTGGCAAACATATCCCTGAAGATTTGGGTAAAAGTTCTGCTTACATATTTTGCTTCTTAGATATAATTGTATAAATTTGAGGTCCAATTAATCAAAATATGCAATACGAAATTCTGAAAACAGAACGCCAGGGAGGCTTGCTGCTTGTTACCATCAGCCGTCCACAGGCATTAAACGCACTCAACACACGTTTTTTCAACGAAATGGATCATCTAATTGCTGCCATAAAAGAAGATGACAGCATGCGAGTGATGGTCATCACCGGCGAAGGCAAGGCATTTGTTGCCGGTGCTGATATTGCCGAAATGGTAGATAAGGACAGCGAAGCGGGCACAGCCTTTTCGCAGCTTGGACAAAACACCTTTCGTTCGCTGGAAAAGCTGCCTTTCCCTGTAATTGCAGCCATCAATGGCTTTGCATTGGGCGGTGGCCTTGAGC
The DNA here is from genome assembly GCA_964440855.1 of uncultured Lentimicrobiaceae bacterium. GTDB lineage: Bacteria > Bacteroidota > Bacteroidia > Bacteroidales > F082 > CALAZZ01. The sequence goes on along the minus strand of CAYTUA010000233.1, from coordinate 1,858 downwards.
TGGCGATGGCCTGCGATTTTCGCATTGCTTCGGCAAAAGCCAAATTTGGGCAGCCCGAGGTGAACCTGGGCCTTATTCCGGGCTATGCCGGCACACAACGCTTGTCGCGCCTTACTTCATTGGGCGATGCCCTGTTTTTACTGCTTACAGCCGAAATGATCGGAGCCGAGGATGCACTGCGCATGGGACTGGTGCAAAAAGTAACCGAACCGGAGGCTTTAATGGAAGAAGCCATGCGATTGGCAGGTTTAATCGTTGCAAAAGGGCCCGAAGCAATCCGAAAAGTGAAGCAAGTAACCCGCAAAGGGTATGAAATGGACTTTGATGCTGGCAGTAGCCTCGAAGCACAACATTTTGGGTCCCTTTTTGGCCCCTCCTCACAAGGCGAAGAAGGCATGAAGGCATTTTTGGAAAAAAGAAAACCCAACTGGTAATAAAATCAAATTCATAAATACATCAACAGTATGATTTACGACGAAAAACTCCAACACGTATCTGTTCTTGGTGCAGCAGGTAAAATGGGCAGTGGCATCCTCTTGCTCACAGCTGTGGAAATGGCCGACCTGAGCCTGAAACCCGAAAACAAAGGAAAAGCCTTCGTGCTGAATGCCATCGACCTGTCCGACCAGGCCCTTGCTGGTGTGGTCGCTTACTTGCGTGCACAGGTGATAAAAATTGCCGAAAAAAAGGCCGTATTGCTGAGGCAGTTCTATGCTGACCGCAACGACCTGATCGAAAACTACGACATCATCGAACAATATGTAAACGATGTGTTGGCAATCGTGAGGCCCACCACAGCCATGGAAGTGGCCTACAAATCCACACTCATTTTCGAGGCCGTGAGCGAAAACAAGGACCTCAAGGTGAAAATTTTTAAGCAGATCGATCAGAACAACCCCAACAAACCCTGGTATTTTACCAATACATCATCGGTACCAATCAATATCATCGAAAACGAAGCAGGCCTTAATGGCCGTGTATTGGGGTTCCATTTTTACAACCCTCCGGCAGTACAGCGTCTTGTGGAGCTGATCGTTACCGAAAAAACCTTGCCCGAAGTCAATCAATTTGCCCTGGATTATGCAAAGGCCCTTGGCAAAGTGGTCGTCCCAAGCAACGATTTTGCAGGATTTATTGGCAATGGGCACTTCATGCGCGATGCCCTTTATGGCATCAAACTGGCAGAAGAATTGGCCAAAGACCATCCCTTTGCGGAGGCCGTGTATATGGTGAACAAAGTAAGTCAGGATTTCCTTGTCAGGCCGATGGGCATTTTCCAACTCATCGATTATGTGGGCATTGATGTGGCGCAATTTATTATGAAGGTGATGAACCCTTTCCTCGATGATGAGGACTTGCACAGCGATTTGCTCGACAAAATGATGGAAATGGGCGTTAAGGGTGGCCAAATGTCAAGTGGTGCCCAAAAGGATGGTTTTCTTAAATATGAAAAAGGGGCCGTTGTTGCCGTCTTCGACCCGGCAAATAATGAATACAGTGATGTGACAAACTTTGCCCCAAATTGCGACGCGGCTCTTGGTACCACACCCACCAGCTTCAAGCCCTGGAAAACAGCCGTCCGGATCAAGGACAAAGACAGCCATTTCGGACCTTATTTCAACGAGATGAAACAAATGGATTCATTGGGCGCACAGCTGGCTTTGGGCTACGGGAAAAATTCAGATGCCATTGGCCGTAAGCTGGTGGACGACAAAGTAGCCCACAACGAGCAGGACGTGAACACGGTGATGCTCACCGGGTTTTTCCACGCCTATGGTCCCATTAACAATTACTTCGCATAAATACCTACAGCCATGAAAAAAATGAGAAAAAAAGTATATATGACGGCCGGTTACAA
>CAYTUA010000232.1:0-4173 GCA_964440855.1 uncultured Lentimicrobiaceae bacterium | reverse complement strand
CACAAACCAGCGAGCGTTACCTTAACACTTTCGACAATCCTTCCGATTTTAACGGCTGGGCATTCACTTCGCCCAATATAGACGTTAATATCCAAAATGGCCAATTGGTCATTGATGCAAGCGCAAATGATTTTTTCCATTTTTTTACACCTCTTGGTGTCACGCAAAATGATTTCTCTGTTAAAATGGCTGCACCAATGGACGAAGCCATAACAGGTGGGTTTATGGGCCGGATGGCTTTTAAATCAATGATAGGAATATTGGGGGATGAAGATGGGCTTTATGCCGTTTATACTACTGACATTGCTTCATATGAAGATCCTGAATTTAATTACCTTTTTGACTTTCCCTATCCTGCTTACGACATTTACAGTGTTGAACTCAAAGTAAGTAAAACTGGTAACGATTTACTGGTCAGTATGTATATCAATAACGCCCTTGTGCAATCAGGTGTAATCACAAATGCTGATGAAAGCTTAATGTATGGGCATATTATTTTAGGTTTTACGAGTGATGATGAAAGCTTTACCATGACGCTGGAAGATGTTGATATCCATTATAATCCTATGATTGAACCCGGCGAAGACTTTATTGACAATTTCAGCAACAACAACTCGCCCTGGTTCAGGACCGGCACATTTGAGCATGTTACTGAATCCATGTATATATTGAATGGGAAGCTGCATTTCAATTATGCCGGGTCAGGAGAGGTTCGTTTGATGGTTATGTCACCGGTTGGTGGTGTTGGGGATTTTATTGCAGCGTTTGACATTGGTGGAAACAGCATGGATGGTACTTTTGCGGTTTCGCGTGCTCTGGATTACAAGCATTATATTACCCTCTTTTATGAGGATGATGAGATGTTTCTCGGATTTGCCAATGGGGATTGGGAACCCACCATCATTAATAGCGGACCAGCGGATATGGCTGAAGTTGAAAAAGTTAAATTCAGTATCACCCAATCTGGCCTGGATGCTATCCTACAGGTTTGGCACGACAACGTGGCTGTGCTTTCCGGCACCATCCAAAATGTACCCAATAGATTACTCTATGGCCATCTTTTTGCCAGTTATGAATATGGAAACGATATTGATGTATGGTTTGACGAGGTGCAAATCAGTTACGATCCTGTAATCGTTGGTACCATTGAAAACCAAGCATCCGCCAATCTTCTTCAATTGGGGCAAAACAATCCCAATCCTTTCCCAAATAGCACAACCATCAGCTATTCTATTCAAATGAATAGTCAAGTTCAGTTGATTATTTACGATTTGCTTGGCAATCCTGTTCTTAATTTGGATCAAGGTTTCAAAAAAGCTGGTAATCACATCTTCACGCTTGACGGAACAGGTTTGGCTGAAGGAATTTATTTTTACCAATTGAAGACCAATCTTGGTAGTGAAACCAGAAAAATGGTTTTACACAGATAGGATGGCTAATCCTGATATCATTAAAATAAGGGGGCTTTTTGAGGCCCCTTTTTTTTGCAACATACGCTGCCAAACTAGTTTTTTGTAAATTTTTGCATAAAAATACAATATCCTCCACCTCAATCGTTATTTTTGTAACTTAAAAATGCATGACCATTTGGACAAGTTATTCATGCTCATAAAGCAGCCAAATTGATTGCTAATCGACATAATATGAGGTGTTTATTATTATTTTTATTGTTTTCATTCCTAAGCTCATTTACAAGTAAAGCCGATACCATTGTTGCACAAGATCAGGCAAAAAAAGACAGTGTAAAATACTGGACACAAAATTTGCGAAGCCAGTTTATGCTTAACCAGCTTAGTTTAAAAAATTGGTCCTCTGGAGGTGAAAGCTCCTTATCGGCCAAAAGCATGTTGAACTATAAATTGAACTACAAAAAAAATGGCCTTTCTTTTCAGTTTGAGCACAAAGCAGATTTTGGTTTGGTAGGCTTTTCAGATAAAAGGATAGAAAAAACAGACGACCGGATGATTTACAACTTGTCCCTTTCGCACAAGGCCTGGGAAAAATGGCTCTACACTTCCATGCTTACATTCAGGTCGCAATTTGCGAATGGGTATAAATACCCAAACGATTCAACATTGATTTCCAGTTTTTTGGCTCCAGGTTACCTTACCGCATCACTCGGATTTAAATATGAACCTTTCGAGTTTGTCAGCTTTTTTATCAGTCCTGCCTCTGGCAAATTAACCATCGTACAAAATCAGGAATTGGCAGATAAGGGTGCTTTTGGTGTGAAAAAGGCCATCCTGGATTCCACTGGTGTGGTGATTGAAAAGGGAGAGAACAGCCTGGCCGAATTTGGCATCAATCTGCTGGCCAACTTCTCTAAGGAATTAAGTCCCAGTGTTGAACTGGCCTCCACCTTAATTTTGTACAACAATTACCTTGATCATATACCAGCTAACCGCTGGAATATCGATGTTGATTGGGAAACAACTGTGAACTTCAATATCAATAAATTTTTCCAAACAGTTTTATTTCTGCACTTTAAGTATGACCACAACACGAAATTTCCGAATTATGGTGTCGTCAATGGACAGGAAGCTATTATCAGCGAAGGCCCCAAGCTTCAGTTTAAAGAATCATTCGGTATAGCTGTTTCTTATAAAATATAAAGCACTGCTAAACATCAGATTAGTGGATATTAACAAGGGCTTATCCATTTTTTTTACAGCTTTTTATAAATCAACTAACTTTTTTGGTGTAAATTGCTGCCTGAAAACAAAAACCTAACATCAGAAATCTAAAGCTTATGAAAATTACAATTGTAGGAACTGGTTACGTTGGACTCGTTACCGGTACTTGTTTTGCCGAAGTAGGCATCGATGTGCACTGTGTTGATATCGACAAGAAAAAGGTTGATGACCTAAACAACGGCATCATTCCAATTTATGAACCGGGCCTGGAAGAAATGGTGGCCCGTAATGTTGAAAAGAAAAGGCTCTTTTTTACAACTGACCTCCCTTCAACCCTCAAAGGCTGCAAAGTTATATTTAGCGCGGTAGGTACGCCTCCGGATGAAGACGGCAGCGCCGATTTAAAATATGTGTTGGATGTAGCCCGCGAAGTTGGTCGAAACATGGAAGAATACATCCTGATGGTTACCAAGAGCACGGTTCCTGTTGGCACAGCCGAAAAGGTGAGGAAAGCCATGCAGGAAGAACTGGATAAAAGAGGCGTACAGATACCGTTTGATGTAGCGTCAAATCCGGAGTTTTTGAAGGAAGGTGCTGCTGTTGACGATTTTCTGAAGCCCGACCGTATTGTAGTAGGCCTCAATAGCAAGAAGGCAGAGGACCTGATGACGCGGCTTTATAAACCCTTCACCATGAATGGCCATCCTGTAATTTTTATGGATATTGTGTCAGCTGAAATGACAAAATATGCAGCCAACTCGATGCTAGCCACCAAGATTAGTTTTATGAACGATATTGCCAACCTATGTGAAATTGTTGGTGCTGATGTGAATATGGTCCGCAAAGGCATTGGCTCTGACAGGCGCATTGGAAAATACTTCATATACCCCGGCACAGGCTATGGTGGTTCTTGTTTTCCAAAAGATGTGAAGGCATTGATCAAAACAGCCAAATCCTACAATTACGATTTGCGGGTATTGAGGGCTGTGGAAGACGTGAACGAAGATCAGAAATCTGTGTTGTTTGGCAAATTGAACAAATACTACAACAACGACCTGAAAAACAAAACAATAGCGGTATGGGGCTTGTCCTTTAAACCAAACACAGACGATATGCGCGAAGCACCAGCCCGCGTGGTAATTGCCAAACTACTCGAAGCCGGTGCCAAGGTGCAGGCCTATGATCCGGTTGCAATGGAAGAAGCCGAAAGAATTTTCAATGATAAAATTGAATTTGCGAAGGATCAGTATGATGCACTCGTTGACGCCGATGCTTTGCTGATTATTACAGAATGGTCCGAATTTAAGTTCCCCAATTTCAGGGTTATCAAGAAACTCCTTAAAGCGCCTGCTGTGTTTGACGGCCGCAACATTTACGACCCAAAAGAAATGGCCGAAGAAGGATTCGATTACTTCTGCATAGGGGTAAAAACAAAATTATAGAATTAAAAACCTGATAATGTGGTTGTTTCAATGGATTGAGACAACCACATTGCTTTTAAAAAAACAATTTCATGAAAAGAATATTGGTAACTGGTGGT
>CAYTUA010000231.1:0-3792 GCA_964440855.1 uncultured Lentimicrobiaceae bacterium | reverse complement strand
AAACCAGAGAAAACAGAAACAGAGTAAAAATATCACTATTATGAAAGTCGTAATTATTGAAGACGAAGCCTTTGCTTCATTGCGCTTGAAAAAGATGATACAGGATTATAACCCTGAGATAAAAATCCTTGCCGAGCTTGAGTCTGTATATGAGTCGGTTAAGTGGTTCAGATCAAACCCTGAGCCGGACCTTATTTTTCTCGATATTCATCTTGAGGACGATCTTAGTTTCGCTATTTTTGAGCAAGTGGATATTTCAAGTCCTGTTATCTTCACCACGGCCTTTGATGAATATGCCATCAAAGCGTTCAAAATGAAAAGCATCGACTACTTGCTCAAGCCCATCGTTCATGAAGAACTTGCTGCTGCATTAAAAAAGTATGAGCAATTCAGCGGGCTGCACAACAACAGCCTCGACTTGCAATCGCTTTACAATCTGATTTCCACAAACGACAAAAAATACAGGGAACGTTTTTCCATTACCATAGGCACTAAAATCAAAATGGTTGAAGTGTCTGATATTGCATACTTCTTTGTGCTGGATAAAGGGGTGTATCTTCGATCAGCACAAGGGAATACCTACAATATCGATTTCACTCTAGAAAAGCTGGAAGAGATGCTCAACCCTGCATCCTTTTTCAGAATCAACCGCAAATATCTCATCAATATTACATCCATTGACAATATGGTGGCCTACTCGCGCAGCCGTGTCAAGCTGGAACTTAAGCCTAAAGCCGACAACGAACTTGATACCATTGTGAGCATCGACCGTTCGGGTGAATTTAAAAAGTGGTTGAACCAGTAACCATATCATGATGAGCACACCAATAGTTGAAACCCGGCCAATAAGATCCATCCCATGGCTTATGCTAGTAAGCAGGCTCACACTTTTCCTTCTTTTTCAGACCCTCGTGGCATTGTTTTTAGGTTCCTGGCCTGCATCACAGCCATACTGGCTGCTTACTGCTACCTTAACCAATTCGGTTGGCATTGTTTTGCTTTACTTCCTTTTTAAAAGGGAAAATCTAAAGTTTAGCAGGCTCTTTCGTTTCAATCGCATTACTTTTCGTAAAGACTTACTCCTTTTTATTGGTCTAACACTTTTGATTGGACCGCTTGCATTTTTTCCCAATTTACTTCTTGGCAAATGGTTGTGGGGAAATGCAGAAGTGCCCTACCAAATGATGTTTCAGCCCATTGAAAGCTGGATGGCCTACCTCCTGCTTTTAGCATTTCCAATTACCATTGTGTTTGCAGAACTACCAACCTATTTCGGTTATGTGCTGCCAAGACTTGAGCAGCAACTGCATCGTAAATGGATTTCGATACTTCTGCCGGTGCTGTTCCTTTCTGTTCAACACTGCACGCTCCCCTTTATACCTGATGCTAAATTTATCATTTACAGAGGATTGGTTTTTCTTCCCTTCGCGTTTCTACTTGGTATTTCAATCAGACACAGGCCCTCGCTTTTGCCTTACTTTGTTCTTTTGCATGGACTGATGGATTTTACTACTGCTTGGATGTTTTTAAACATCTAATTTAATTAGCACATTATGAAAAATATCATTTGGTCATCCGGCCATGAAATCAAGTTCGAAAATATTGTAGAAGCTCACAATTGCTTCCTTACCGACGCTGAAGGAAATAGGTTCATCGATCTGGAGTCAGGCGTTTGGTGCACAAGCGTAGGGCATAACAACAAAAGAATTAATGAGGTCATCACCTCACAAATCAACCAAATTACCCATACCGGATTTTGCTATTGCCATCCGCAGATTGATCTAACAGCAAAGAAAATCCTGGATATTACAGGAATCAGCAATGGAAAATGCGAGTTCCTTTGCTCAGGCAGTGAAGCAGTGGAGTATGGGATGCGTATTGCAAGAACCCTGTGCGGAAAGCCCCTTGCGCTAACTTTTTCCGATTCCTATTTTGGAGCCTATGGTGATGCAGCAGTAAGAAATGAAAGCCAATGGTACGTTTTCAATTGGCTTGGATGTGGCTGCAACAGCAGGAATGCTTGTGAAGGGGAGTGCGAAAACTTCCAAAGCATCCCTTTTGAAAAAATCGGAGTTTTTCTTTTTGAACCCGGCAGTTCATCAGGGCTTGTTCGTTTTCCACCGAAAAAACTCATCACCAAAATTGTTGAAAAAGTAAGTGAAAACGGAGGCCTGATCATGTGTAACGAAATTACCACCGGTATTGGCCGGACGGGAAAATGGTTTGGATATCAGCATTATGGCTTTATCCCCGACATTGTTGCAATGGGTAAAGGGCTTGGAAATGGCTATCCGGTAAGTATTACTGCTGTTTCGAACGCTGTTGCTGAACAACTGCAAACCAAGCAATTCAGATATGCCCAATCGCATCAAAATGACCCGCTTGGGGCATTTGTTGCCAATGAGGTGATTGATGTGATTGTGGAGGGACAACTTTTGGAAAAGTGTCAGGCGTTGGGGCAGTATCTCTTTCAGGAAATTAACAATCTTATTAGCGAACGGTCAATCATAAAAGAGGTAAGGGGAAGGGGCTTGATGCTTGCCATTGAATTCAAACGAAATGCACAAATGGTTTATGAAAAATTGCTGCTCAAAGGCTTTATTCTTGCCAAAAGACCCCATGCCGAGGTGTTGCGATTAGATCCAGCCTTAACCGTTGATCATGCATCAATCGAATTATTCCTTCAAGCATTGAGGGAGGTAATTGCAGAATAAGATCAATATTTTATTGCATTCCAGGTAATTAAAAAATGTAAGCATGAAAAATTATAAAATCCATCCTTTTCCTAATTCAAGAATAGCAAGCATCGATATTTGCGAAATTAGCAAACAGAAACACCATGTTACAGGATTGGTTGAATTGGATGTTACAGAGAGCAGAAAGAAAATCAGGGCTTACAACAAGACACATATCCACAAAATATCCTTGAATGCCTGGCTGATTGCTGTGATAGGCCATACGATAAAGCAATACGAAACTTCAGCTTCTTACCTGATTTCTAAAAACAAACAGATAATTTTTAACGATGTCAACATCTCCATGCTTGTAGAAAAGGACATACATGGCAATAAAGTACCCATCCCACTGATCATTGAAAAAGCAAACGAAGCAAGTATTGCCTCAATAGCAAAACAGATCACCGAAGCAAAAAGCATTAATTTAGTGGAAGGAGATGTTGTATTACAAAGAAAATCAGGACAGTTGGATAAGGTTTACTATTTGCTTCCCGGATTTTTAAGGCGATATTTTTGGAAATTTTTGTTGAAGCGTCCAAAACTTGCCTTCAGGAAAATGGGCAATGTGGCTTTTACCTCGATTGGCATGATGGGTAAAGTTGATGGTTGGTTTATACCGCTGTCAATACATCCTATTTGCTTTGGAATAAGTTCAATTGTAAAGAAGCCCGCTGTTGTAGATGACGAAATAGCCATCAGGGAGATGCTTAAAATGTCCATTCTAATTGACCACGATGTGATTGATGGCGCCAATATGGCACGATTTATAAGCGCGTTATGCGGAAACATTGAGAATGGGATATTTTTATGAGTGCAAGTGTCTTCGATCAGAAAAACCTCATACCAACCGATGCCATGCTTTCCCATGAACTGGGCTCTGCAATTGACTGGCTGCAACAGATTTGCACATTTATTGAAAATGATTTGGGCAGTTTGTCGCACGATTGGAAGTATTATGGACAAAAATCGGGTTGGGTTTTAAAGCTTATCCACCGGAAAAGAAACCTGCTCTTTGTAATTCCCCTTCAAGGTTCGTTCAACGTGGTATTTACTTTTG
>CAYTUA010000230.1:0-11154 GCA_964440855.1 uncultured Lentimicrobiaceae bacterium | reverse complement strand
TCTGTTTTCATTCCATAGGCCAAATCGCCTGCATCACCCAATCCCGGCACTATATAGGCTTGTGCTGTGAGTTCATCATCAAGGCCGCCAACCCAAATTGTCATATCAAGCAACGAAAGGTGCCTTTTTACGTATTCAACCCCCTCAATACTGGCCAATGCCGAAACTATATGCACATGTGACGGCTTGCCAATGCCAAGCAAACCCTTCATAACCTTCACAATGGAAGCACCAGTGGCAAGCATTGGATCGGTAAGTATCAGGATACGGTTGTTGATATCGGGGCTTGACATATATTCGAGACTGATTTTAAAGTCCTCATTTTTATCGTATTTGCGGTAAGCTGATATAAAGGCGTTGTCGGCTTTATCAAAATAATTGAGCAAACCCTGATGCATGGGCAAGCCGGCACGCAATATGGTGGCAAGCACCGGTTGCTCTTTGATAAGCTGCATATCGGCAACCCCCAGGGGAGTAGTAATCTCATGATGTTCGTAATCAATCGTTTTGCTTATTTCATAGGCAAAAATCTCACCAATACGTTCCAGGTTTCGCCGGAAACGCAAACGGTCATTCTGGATTACGACATCACGCAGTTCGGCAATGAACTGGTTAAAAACTGAATTTGTTTCTCCGAGATTGTTTACCATGGCGCAGGATATATTGTTATGAAGCAAAAATAAGCATTATGCTGAACCGCGACAATACTTTATCTAATTATCTAACACTAAAATCTTTTTGCCCCAAAAATCTCAGCGGCGCTTTAACAGACGCACTGCATACCTGATCAGAAAAGGCAGCCGGTTGATTTCCACACCGGGATAAGTGGTTTGCTTGCTGCCGAATCCTCTGTAAAACCTGGCCAGGCTTTCATTATCCGATCCTTCAAAATCAAAAACAAGATGACTGGGGGCGTGTTCTTCTATAACCGCATCGATCAGGAAGGTCATGGCGTGGTTTTCTTTGGCTTGCTGGTTGGCACCTGAAAACAAGAAAACAATTTTCCCTTGGCTTCGAATAAAGATGGCCCCAGCACACAAACTGTTTTGCGCTGTGTAAACGCCATATACCATGGCTTGTCCACGATAAATGGCAGTATAAACTAATTTCTTCAAGCGGTTGTATTCCAAGTCGTTCCAGTGACTGATGGTGCGTCCCCTGTTAGCCCTGAATAAACGTACAACCTCTTCTGGCTTGATGTTTTTCATTAGACTTATGCCAGATTGCTTCGCCTTTTTTAAGTTGCGTTTGGTATTGCTCGCATATTTTTTACTAATCCTGTCATAAGTATTGATCAGGTCGAGCTCATAATTGGTATGTTGAGTAATTTTAAAAATGCTGTCATCGGTTTTGTTGTGCGTATTCAACCTGATTTCGGCAAACTGGTAATGTGCCGGAATGGCTTGCAAAAAACCATTTACTATTTCGGGATTGAGGATGGAAGGTGAAAAAACACCCAATTGCTGAGCAAAAAAAGGCTGGTACAAATAACTGATGCCCAACTTCCTGTTACCGGTAAGCGGAAAAACACGGGCATAATCATCTTCAACAAGAGCGTTCCAATTGGGATGCACGATATCGAGGTACCACGACCAGGCATACACCTGTCCGTTGAAAGATTCCTTGATGCAGGTATCCCATTTTTTTTTATCAATTTCTTCGTGCTTCAGATACCTGATCATGAGATGGGGGCTGTCATTTGATTTTAGGCAAAGTTAAATCAAAAAACCGATTGCGGCATAACGGCAAGCACAAGTTTGAGGACAACAATTCTGCTGGCTCAATATCGCTCAAGAAATAACGTTTTATGAAAAAAAAGTAAGTAAAAACAGTCAACGCATTTCAGGCATTCAAAATTATTGATTCCCGCCTATCAACTCGAAACATCGGCCCTTTACAACATAAGATTTATCTTTGCACGACTCTGCATTGTACAAAACATCGTTTACACATGAAAATGAAAAACTGCTTTTTACTTTTTCTATTGCCAATATTGCTCCATACTTCCTGCAAAAAGGACAACCACACAGAAGAACCATCTGAAGTTTCGCTGAAAATCGTGTTACAGCATACCATTGACGAAAAACAGCTTGAGTTTGACAATATTGTCTATACCAATGCATTTGGCAACAATTACAGCGTTTCGCGTCTGCAATATTTTATTTCTGGCTTTAAGCTGACCCAAGCGGATGGCACAGTTATCTCAATCGGTGAAGCCCATTATGTTGATGCCACCATTGAAGCTACCCACACTTATAGGCCTGAACAGAAAATTCCGAAAGGGGATTACGTTTCGTTTTCGTTTGTGTTTGGTTTGGATGCCGAAACAAACATAAACGGCCAATTCCCCAATCCGCCGGAAAGCAATATGGAATGGCCACCAACCCTCGGCGGAGGCTACCATTATATGAAATTGGAAGGCAAAATTGAAGAGGAGGAAACAACCAATAACTACCAGGCCCATTCCGGCCCAACCAACGGAAACCAAAACTTCATCCTGGTTAATTTTGTTGATGCCTCATTTTCAGCATCAAGCAACGGCCTGACCATCAACGTATCAATGAACATCAACAACTGGTGGGAAAACCCCAACACCATCGATCTGAACACCATGACCATGATGATGGGAAATCAGCAGCTGCAACAAAACCTAAAAGAGAATGGCGGGGATGTTTTTGGTATTGAAGTAGTTAATGGTATGCCGAATGGTAAATAAAATTATTTCCACAACACAAGCTCACCCCGCTCAAGTTGCAGCATATGATTTGGTACACAGGCCCTGATTTCGCCGGCAAGCAGACGGATAAGCCTGTTTTTAGCAAAATGCCGCGAAAAACAAACACTCACTTCTCGCAAAGGTTTGTAGCCATCGAATGAAATAACATTGTGCTGTTGTTTTGCACTTAGCTCAGCTACTGCAAGTTCGGGTATGATGGTAAACCCACCTTCACGGTCGATGATGCGGATCAATGTTTCGATGGAGCCCCCTTCGTAGCTAAACGGCAATTCAAATTGATCCATCTGATGCAATGAGCAAAGATTGATTACCTGACTTCGGAAGCAATGCCCATCGCTCAATAGCCACAATTCCGGGATGGCAATATCGGCCACACCTATTTTGGGTTTGTTCAGCAAAGGGTGTTGATGATGCGCATAAACAAGCATCTCTTCATAGAAAACAGCCTCTTCATGAATACTTTCATCATTGAAAGGGGTCACAAAAACAGCAGCATCCAACTGGTCTGTTTTTAAGCTGTTCGCTAGCTTTTCTGTAATTTGCTCTTCCACATGCAGATGCACACCGGGGTACTTCCTGCGGAAATTGCCGGCAAACAAAGGCAATAAATAGGGCGCAAGCGTAGGAATGATTCCAATACGCAATTCACCATTAATTTCGCCAAGGTAGTCCTTTACCAGTTCCGAAATCTTTCCCGATTCCTGAAGTACCAGCCGCGCCTGATTGATCACCAATTTACCAATATCAGTAGGAATTACCGGTTGCCGGTTGCGGTCAAAAATTTTGATCCCAAAATCATCTTCCAACTTTTTAATTTGCATGCTCAGTGTGGGCTGCGTCACAAAACAATGTTCAGCCGCCCTGGCAAAATGCCGGTGGTTGTCCACCGCAACAATATATTCCAACTGGGTAAGTGTAATCATAACCGCTGTTTTTTAATGCAATATTCATAAAAATATATCTGCACAATTTTAGAGAAACACAAAAATAGATAAAATCTATCTTGTGTTAAAAACAATCAATTTGACTTATAATGAAATCTAAAGTACTTTTGCAATGTCAAATTAACAAATTATTAACAAACCAAATTATTTTTATTATGGAACAAGAAGTATTCACCATGCCGCGTATCGGCGATCAGGCCCCCGACTTTAAGGCCATGACAACCCAAGGAATGATGCAGTTTTCGGACTACATCAAAGGAAGCTGGACAATTTTGTTTTCGCACCCGGCAGATTTCACCCCAGTTTGCACAACAGAAATGTCAGGTTTTGCAGTACTTGAAGACGAGTTTACAAAAATGAACACCAAACTTGTTGGGCTCAGCATCGACAGCATCCATTCGCATATTGCCTGGGTACACAACGTAAAAGAAAAGCTAGGCATACTCATGAAGTTTCCCATCATTGCCGATATCGACATGAAGGTGTCGAAACTTTATGGTATGCTGCAACCCGGTGAAAGCGAAACGGCCGCTGTACGCGCTGTATTCTTTATCGATCCCAATGGCAAAATCAGGCTTATAATGTATTATCCCTTGAATGTAGGCCGCAATATGGACGAAATCATACGTGCCTTGCTGGCATTGCAAACTGCAGACAAACACAAAGTGGCCTTGCCGCTGAACTGGAAACCAGGCGAAAAGGCGATCGTTCCTCCGCCAAAAACTGTTAATGAAATGGAAGAACGGCTTAAATCAAATTATGAAATGGTTGATTTTTACCTTGCTAAAAAAGACCTTTAAAACACCTTGAAAAATATTTGGCGTTTCGGGTTTTATTTGGTATATTTGCCCGAAACGCCTTTGTTATCAAGGCTTATTGATAAATTATAAACAAAAGAAAGGATTATTGAAATGACTAAATTAAATCAGATTGGACTCAATACGGAAAAATCCAAAGACCTGGCTGTAAAGCTGAATGAACTGTTGGCCAATTTCTCCATTTATTATATGAATGTGAGGGGTTTTCACTGGAACATTAAGGGAGAGAAATTCTTTGAACTACACCTTAAGTTTGAAGAAATTTATAACGACCTCCAAGTAAAAATTGATGAAATTGCCGAACGTATCCTTACCCTGGGATATACACCTGCTCATGCTTACAGCACCTATAATGAGACCTCAACAATTAAGGAAGTTAAAAATGTAAGCGATGGACGCGAATGCGTCAAACATTTGCTTGAAGGCTTCCAGCAACTGATCATTAAAGAGCGTGAAATACTCGACCTTTCAGGCGACATGGACGATGAGGGCACCAATGCGCTTATGAGCGATTACATCCGCGAACAAGAAAAAACGGTTTGGATGCTTTCATCCTGGCTTGGCAAATAGTTTTTGCGTTTTAAACCCAATAAAAAACCTCCTGCGGCAATTTAATTCTACAGGAGGTTTTTTTATGCAAAACATTGGCTTAGAAAACACTAAACTTAACATATCGTTTAGGATTGGCACGAATATCTTCGAGTAATTTGTTCAACTCTTCTGCAGAGCGCTCCAATTCAAAGTATAAAGTGTCATTATGCATGAGCATCCCAAAGGTGCCTTCGCCTCTGTTTATTCTCTCAATCAAAAGACCTATCTGCATAATGGACTCGTCGGCTTTGCGCAATGTGCCCGGTACATCAGCTACAATCAATGAATCGGAAAAAAGGGCCAGATTTTCAACCAAGCGGTTAAAATCGTCAGCACTTTCCTCAAGATTGGCTGTTACTGTTTGGGCATTCCTTAAAATCTCGCCTATGCGCAACCTTTCTTCATCAACAGCATTGTCCAGGGTATTTGATGTCCGTTCGATATTGGTAAAAGTAGTACTGATGCTGTTCAGGCTTTTGGTAATGTTTTCGCGTGCATCATCATTCAAAACAGTTTGCACCACAACAACAAGCGAGTCAATAGATGAAAGCAAGCTTTCAGCCTTCATCTTTAGGGGAGCTACCTGCGCGTTCACCTCGTCCATTAGACTCGTTTCAATCGAAGACACAAGTGTATCACCACTAACAACCAAGTCTGTTGAATTTCCAATGAGAATCTCAATAGCTTTTGAACCTAAAAGGTCGGAACTTATTATACGGGCAACGCTGTTGTTGGGGATGGGAAAATCAGTGTCGAGCGACAAGGTTGCCATGATACTGCCTTTCATATTGGGGTGAAACACCAGCTTGTCAACCTGGCCCACCCGCATGCCCCTGATTAATACCGGGTTGGTCTTGGTAAGCCCTGCTACTTCATGGTATTCGGCATAAACGATACGTTCGCGCTTGAATACATCTTTTCCTTTCAAAAAATTAATGCCCCAAATGAAAAGGCCAAGGGCTGCCAGAAAAGAAAAGGCAACGATGTAAGGATATCTCTTTTTCACTTTTTTTCCTATTTTAGATTTGTATTTACAAGTCAAAAGTAATAACTTCTTACTTGCATAAAAATTGTTCTTAATAATTTGCTTTTATGAATGGTGTAATTGTTATTGCCAAAGATACCCATTATCTGATCTTTCGGCAAGCGAAAACCCCAAATAATTCATAAATAAAGGGACTTTAATGTTCATGACAAGGTGTTTTTTTAAACATTACAATGTTAATATTCAATAAGATATCGTTCCAACAAATCCTTAAGGTTTTCATTCGCCTATTCATAAAAATGCTATAAAAATTATGCCCTTAGAAGCTACAAATTGATCAGGCCGTTTTTAATGGCATAAGTAAGTAAGGCTAAGGTGTTTTTGGTGTTTGTTTTGGCCATTAAGTTTGATTTGTGTCCCACAATTGTACGCTCACTCACAAATAGCCTATCACCTATTTCCTTGTTATTCAATCCCTCAGCCAACAACTCCAGCACTTCGAGCTCTCTTTTCGTGATGCTGGGCTTATCTTCCTTTTTTTCATCGCCCGAAACAGCTTTCGTGAAGTAGTCCCAAAGCTCTTCACTGTAATAAGTCTTACCATTATAAACCGCTTGCAAAGCCCTGTCTAAAACTTCTTTACGGATGTTTTTTATAAGAAAACCCTTGACCCCTGCTTCAATCATGCTTTGTATGTAAGCGTCCTCCTTAAACATGGTGAGGGCGATCACTTTAAGTCCGGGAATTTTGGCAATGGCTTTTCGGGTAGCTTCCACCCCACCCATTACCGGCATTTGAATATCCATCAATACAATATCCGTTTCAACCGTGTCGAGCAATTCCAGAAACTCGGCTCCATCACCTGCTTCTGCGACCACTTTGGCATAAGTCAGCTTGTTCACAACCATCTTTAAGCCATTGCGAAAAATTTCATGGTCGTCTACAATTATTACACGAATTACCGGATCCATAGGACTCTCTTTTACCGAACAAAGATAAGGTAATGGCAATGATTATTTATGAAAATTTATGCCTTTATATCTTGAGAGTGGTTTCCCGCAAAACAAGCGAGTAGGGATAGAAAGTAAAATAATAGTGCTGATTATCAGGGATATTAAACCTACATAATCCCCATAAATACTGTAAAAAGTGGGCTTATACAAAACAGTGATATTTGCTTCGAGGGTGCCGACCTTGTCATATCCCAGTTGATCGACGATAATCCCGTTTGGATCGATAATGGCCGAAACACCGGTGTTGGCAGATCGTACAACATAGCGCCTGCTCTCGATGGCACGCAATCGGGCATAGGCCAGATGCTGCCTGAAACCTCCACGGGTGCTCCACCATCCATCATTGGTAATCAATACAACAAAACCGGCAATTTGACCGGCATTATTTGATATATAGGCGCCATATGCCGATTCGAAACAAATCAGGGGAGCGAGTTTTTCACTCCCGAGTTCAAACGCAAAAGTTTCGTTGTGCGTGCCATAACGCCCAAAATAACCACCGGAGCCTTCAATAAAATCGCGCAAGGGTTTCATCAAATTATAAAATGGTTGTTTTTCCACCAGGGGCACCAGTTTGGTTTTATGATATACCTGCACCCTTTCATTGTCGATTAGCAAAGCACTGTTGTACAATACATATTCATCTCCATTATTTTTCACGATGGCCTTTTGATCGCTTGCGGGAATATAAGTTCCTCGTTTTGTGAAAGCACCCGTAAAAACAGGCGTATGCCTAGTTCCACCGGCAAATGCTTTCAATTGCCTGATCCAACCCGATTGTTCCAGGCTGTCTTCATTTATAGGAATGGTGATCAAAGTTTCGGGTAAAACTATCAAATCAATTTCTCTGTGGTTATGCTTAACTACCAATTGCCCGGCAATATCCAGCTGGTCCTGCTGGTTCATCCCACCAAATTTCTCAGTCTGTGGATTGATATTGGGCTGCACAACAAGCACCTTTAGTTTTTGCCCATTGTGCACATCTATTTTCAAATGTGATGAAAACAGCATGGGAAAGGCCAAAAAAATTGCCGCGATTATAAAAACAGTTCGGGCTTGAACCCGCTTATGCCTCAATAGGTATTGAAAAGTAGAAGATAGAAGGCCATTTATTACGAGCACCCACAAACTTCCGCCCAAACTGCCTGTTAAACTATACCATTGCACCCAGTTGGTGTTTTCAGAAAAAACATTCCCCAATGTAAACCAGGGCCACGACAAAGCCCAGTGGTAATGCAAGAACTCCATCGCCAACCAAAAAACAGGGAAAACCACCAGGTTCGAGAGCTGAGCATTCCATTTTTGTTTTACTAAAAAAAACAAGAACAACACCATGGCCATATAAATGGCATTGAAGATATGCGCCAGCAAACTGCCAATTATTGTGGAGCTATACATCCACCATGCTGCCAGCAGATGAAACAGAAAAAAGCCCAAAAATGCAGCCCCAAAGTAAGCCAATGGCCTGCCTTTTACCACTTGATCGAGTACCAAAAAAGGAACAAAGGCAACAAAAGCCAGAATGGCATATCCTCCTGGTGGCCAAGCAATAAAAAGCAGCAAAGCACCAAGTGCTGGCAACAGAAACAAGATCAGATTGGCTTTCGTTTGGCCGTTAAAATGCATGGGAACAAATTTAGTATGTTTTGCATTTCAGAAAAAATATGTAATATTGAAAGCTGAAACAAGCCATGCCCACACCATGAAAAGTGAATTTGATTACGATCCAAAAAAAGACGAACCTCCAAAGAAAGTGATGATTTGGATAATTGTTGCTGCCTTTCTTGCAGCACTTTACCTTTCGCAAATATTGGTTTAAGCCCTGAAAAAGCGGGTTTTATACCTTCTAAATCAGTTTTTCAAAATTTCAATGCAAAAGCATCAGTATTCAGCACATTCCGTTTGTTTACCTCCGCAGTAGCTTACCTCTTAGCATTTCTTCCCCCAGGCTGAGTTGGTATATATATACCCCTGCATGAATTGCCTGCTGTTCATTATTCAATCCATCCCAAAGCAATTTGTGCCCGCCTTTGGTCAAAACGCCGTCGTGAACAGTCGCAATCAATTTGCCTTGCAAATCAAAAATCACAAGATGCACATGCTGGCTATCAATCAGGTTTAAATCAAAAACCGTTTGACTTTCAAATGGATTGGGATAAACCTTAATGCCTTTGATGGCAATTCTGTTTGATATAGACGTAATGAGGTCCTTGTTAATCATTACAACAACCTCATAATCTCCCAAATCACTTTCGATAAGGATCATCTCTTCATAGAAATCATACTCAGGATTGTAACCCGCAACCGGCTGCACAATATCTACATCCACCAAAAGCGATTCGCCAGCCTCAAGCTCAAAGGGGAATGCCGGCAACTGGGTCATCATAGCAGCGGCATCAACCGAAACGTTTTCAATGCCAGTTATCTGTACTGCATTGCCCGTGGGGTTCTGTATTAGAAAACTATTCTTCAAATCATCTATAAAATAAAGGGTATCGGGTGTCACAACCAAATCAGTGAGCTCTTGCTCACCAACCACAAACCAATGCGGATCGTGGTGCCCCATGATGGGATGTTTGGTTTGGCGACCCGATTGGTCAGCCGTATAGAGGTAATAGCGAATGGTGTCGCCACCGGCATAATTCTTAATATAGCCGGTGAAACCTTCCTCTGATTCATACATCAATGCCTGCTGGTAGGCACCCGAATTGATGCTGTAATGGATCAATAAACTATCGGCATAGAGGTCTTCTCCTGAAATAGCAGTGATATTTGATGATACAGCCAGGGAATCCTGCCATTCCAGTTCGCCAAAATGGGGACGGTGATCCACATGCAACATGCCCAGGTCAGCAATTTCGCGTGTTCGGCAATGCAGCGCATCTGTGTTGAACCATTGGTTCCAGTTAATCCCAATAATTTCGTAACCCGGCATGGCTGCTTCATAAGCAGCAATGGCCTGGCTGTCCCAGGTGCTGCCGGTTAAGGGAACAAAAACCCGGTTGTTGGCTATCAATGAATTCGTATAAGGGGTGGCAGGACTACCACCGGGGGTATAAACACGATATACCTTATATGGATATCCCCAAGGCGTAACCCTGTTGGCGAAATAATCTGCAACGGCCTCAAAATCATTATAACGAGGATCTGATTGGGGTACTTGTCCTATTAAAATCTTATCTGGTGCCAGGTATTTGCTCCAGGTATCGATGTGTTTGATATAGTCGCCCAGCGGGTCGATGGTGACATCATAATCGGTCACCCCCAGGTAATCTTCCATACGCTGGTGAATTTGTGCAACAGTAAGGTTTGTGTTTTCTTCGTACACCAGATCGGTAGAAGCAGCTGTACCAAGTCCATCAACCATCAGGTTTCCACCAGTATGTTCCACATTCATATAATAGTAATCAATGTCAAGGTAATTAGCTACCTGACCTGGGACAGCATTATCGCCCGGTCTGGGCCTGTTGTATGGAAAATCAACAATGCCGGGCTGGTTGCTGCCATCAAAAACAAACCATGGGCCATAATCTCTTGTCCAGTATGAATCGGTAGAAGCCACCATAAAGGAGCAATTGGCTGTATTCACCCCATTTTGGTTATAAAGGCTAAGCACCTGATTGGCTTGCGTATTGCTCGAAACGATGGTAATAACCTCAATTTCCTGCGATAGTGAAGCAATAAAACTATATGGTAGCCCTAAAGGATAGCGGATTAAAACAGCCTGTAATGGATCGTACTCAGCTACCATGCGCAGGGGGCCTGTCGGAGGTATGCTTTCTTCAATGCGCTCATGCACTACCGGCATATTCATTTCTGCCTCAGAAAGATAACGTTTGAGAAAGTACTCGGGCACTTCATCATCAGCCGTGAACACCTGGGCATGAACAAGGTGGGTTAACAACAGGAAAATCATTCCTGCCAATACGTAGGTCTTTTTCATTTGCTACAGTAAAAATTATCGAATCTTTTTCCGGATTTTAAGCCCCCAAAGATAAACAACTATTGGGAATACAACACCAATCAATTTTGTTGTATCTTTGCGCAAAGGAAAATCTATTAACAT
>CAYTUA010000229.1:0-2981 GCA_964440855.1 uncultured Lentimicrobiaceae bacterium | reverse complement strand
GCAGCCGGATTGATGATTATTGCAACCCTCGTAGGGCAATCATTGGGTTCGATGCTTATCGGTTTGGGTACCATCTCAGCAGTTTTGATGTTGGTATTTAAAGACCCAATCCTTGGTTTTGTAGGAGGCATGCAACTTTCGATGAATGATATGGTCCGCATCGGCGACTGGATTTCGATGCCCAAATATGGTGCTGATGGCGATGTGCTCGAAATTACGCTTACAACTGTAAAAGTGCAGAACTGGGACCGTACCATTACCACCATACCGACCTATGCGATGGTAACAGATTACTTCCAGAATTGGCGCGGCATGGAAGAATCGGGTGGCAGGCGCATCAAGCGGCACATCAGCCTGGACATGGAAAGCGTGCGATTTTGCACTCCCGAAATGCTCGAAAAATACAAAAGCTATCAACTTATCAGCCAATACCTCGAAGACAAGGAGAAAGATATACAAGCCTACAACAACGCCAATGGCATTGACACATCAAATCTGGTAAACGGCCGCAGGCAAACCAATCTGGGGGTATTTAGGGCTTACATAAAGGCTTACCTGACCAACCATCCGCGCGTGCACCTGGGAATGACCATGCTTGTGCGCCAGTTGCAACCTACCGAAAAAGGCATCCCCATCGAGATTTACGTATTCAGTAACCGCCAGGCATGGGCTGAATATGAAGACTTGCAAAGCGACATTTTCGATCATGTGCTATCAGTAATCCCCATGTTTGATTTACGGATATTCCAGGCACCGAATAATTATAGTTTGAGTAAGCTGGCGGAAGTTTTGCAAGAGAAGGAGGGCTTGTTGAAATCCAAAGAAGCCTAAAGAATAAAGCCTCATCACAAAAAAAACGGACTGATAAAACAATGTTTATCAGTCCGTTTTTTTGTTTAAAGTGCCCAAGAAAGGACTCGAACCTTCACGAGCGTTCGCTCACTACACCCTGAATGTAGCGCGTCTACCAATTCCGCCACTTGGGCCAAACACCTTATCAAAAAACAGTGCCCAGGACAAGAATCGAACTTGCACTCCCTAACAGGAACATGGCCCTCAACCATGCGCGTCTACCAGTTCCGCCACCTGGGCTTAAAGGACTGCAAAAGTAAAACTTTATTTCAAAATAAATAGAGTTTTTTCAACTACATTTCTTTTTTTTCATCTGCACCACCTCCGTTAAACATCATTTCTTATTTTTGAGCATTCTAACGCCAGTTCAAAATAAATCAAATCCCATGAACGCTAACGATCTCAAGCAAATTCAAGCAAAAGGCATCACTGCCGATCAAATCGACCAACAAATCGCCCATTTTAAAAAAGGTTTTCCATTTGCCCATTTGGTGGCAGCTGTCACCGAAGAGGATGGCATTGTAAAACTGGCCGACGATCAGGTAAACCATTGGATCAGTTATTTTGACGACAACAAACTCAACTATGAATGCCTGAAGTTTGTGCCTGCCTCGGGTGCTGCAAGCCGCATGTTCAAGCATCTTTTTGAGTTTTTACAAAGTTTTGACGGCAGCAAAGATGCCATCGAAAAACTCAACAGTCAAAATGACCTCAATTCGGTTGGGTATTTTATCAAAAACATCAGAAAATTTGCCTTTTTTGATGCCCTGAAAGAAAAAGCTGCAGCAAAAGGTCACAACCTGGATGAGATGTTATCTGCTCATCATTACAAGGAAGTAATTGAATTGTTGCTGAACGAAGAAGGCATGGGTTATGCCAATTTACCCAAAGCACTGCTCCTGTTTCATCAATATGCTGACGGCAGCCGATTGGCTGTGGAAGAGCACCTGATAGAAGCAGCACATTACAGCACCAACGAAAAACAGGAGGCTAAGGTACATTTTACACTTTCGCCCGAGCACCGCACAGCCTTTATTGATAACGTCGACCGCGTAAAACAGAAATACGCCAAGCAATTCGGCGTAACATTTGAAGTGGGCTATTCCGAGCAAAAACCTTCAACAGACACTTTGGCTGTTGACCCTGACAACGAGCCCTTCAGAAATAACGACAACAGCCTGCTTTTCAGGCCGGGCGGACATGGTGCCCTGATAGAAAACCTGCATGAACTGGAGGAAGAAATCATCTTCATCAAAAACATTGACAATATTGTACCCGAGCACCTGCGCGAAGAAACCTATCGTTATAAGAAAGCCATTGGAGGTTTATTGATGTGTTTGCAAAACCAAACTTTTGAATACCTCGATATTTTGGATAGTGGCAACCTGGAACCAGGAGAACTGGATGAAATCAAGATTTTTGCCAATAAAAAGTTGCTGGTTAATATTCCGGAAGCATACAATGCCTTTAATGATATAGAAAAAATTGACTTTCTCTTCACCAAACTCAACAGGCCCATGCGCGTTTGCGGCATGGTGAAAAATGAAGGCGAACCGGGTGGCGGGCCTTTCTGGGTGAAAAATACCGAAGGGGAGATTTCCTTGCAAATTGTTGAATCATCGCAAATTGACTTTAACAAAGCTGATCAGAAGAATATCATGGCAAATGCCACGCATTTCAACCCCGTTGACCTGGTATGTGGGATGTATGATTTCCGGGGTAACAAATTTGACCTACGCGATTTTGTTGACCCCGAAACCGGCTTCATTTCTTACAAATCAAAGGACGGAAAAGATTTGAAAGCCCTTGAATTGCCGGGACTTTGGAATGGGGCCATGGCCGATTGGATTACTGTTTTTGTTGAAACCCCAATCATTACATTTAACCCTGTTAAGACCGTGAACGACTTGCTCAGACCCCAACACCAGCCAAAGGCTGATTGATTGGTTTCGCGTTTTGCAAAGCATTCGATTCGCAACATTATCTTGTAGCTATAGCTACACCAGCAAACTAATACAAATATCAGGCACCCGCACCGACGTATTGCCCGAAAGCAGTATCTTTGAGGTGGCTGTTTTGCGAAGCATCCGCTTCGCAACCCTATCTTGTAGCTTTAGCTACACCGTATA
>CAYTUA010000228.1:0-4859 GCA_964440855.1 uncultured Lentimicrobiaceae bacterium | reverse complement strand
GTGATGTTGCACAAAATGGCAGCGGAAAAGGGCATCGACCTGAATGAATTGGAAGATGTTGAACCTTGGGAGCACCCCCAACCCAACCATCCCATTATTTTGTTAACGGAAGAATATGGGTATGAAGTGCATCAGTGGTTAAAAACGAACCGCCAGAGATTTGAAGAGGAGGCGACAAAATGGGCTTTGATCAGCGAGGAAAAAGCCAGAATTTTTATCGAAGCCTGGGAAACCCTGCAGTGGTATTCCTTTTTTGTATCGGTCAAGTATAAACGCGCTTTACTGCATGATGACGATGATGAATTTGCCCAATGGGACCGCCTGGGCTCGGCAAAAACAGCCATACTTGCCACTGAGCGTTCGATAGCGGCCCTCGCTGTTTTGTTGGCACATTTACCTGATGAAGAAGATGTGCTGCTTGGTTTTTTGACAAAACTCGAGAAGGCGCGGAAAAGCAGCCTGGTGGTTTTTCCGGATGCCATGGATTTTGTAAGGCCGGGATTGGATGAGTATTGAATCTATAGTTGCGCTTAAAAGAATTACAAAAACAAAAATCGCTTAAACATCGAAGTTCGGCCAAAAAGGTAACGGCTTGATCATAAAAAGAAAATCACAAATAGAGGCAGTGGTTTCAACAGCACTATTTTGATTGGGTCGCTGGGATATTTTGAATCGTCGTTGATGTATTCAATCCGGTTTAAAACTTTGCTTTCTTTTTGTCAAAAAAAGCATATTTTGACAAACACTACATTTTTCTGTCAAATTGTGCAATTAAATCAATCCAACTATCAGAAATGCCCAATATTTGATACTTTGGTTTGCCTTGCGCATGGTTTGCGGTATAGCGGATTGATAGGATTGGAAGGCAATTTTCTAATCGTTTAAAATTTTCTTATGTTTATTAATTGGATGAGGTGGAAGGGGTTCATTTCAAGAGATTGGTGTTTAAGTCTTGTTTGTCAGTTTTTGCGCTTTTTCATTATCAAATTTTAAAGACCAACATAATAGCTGATAATCAGTCCGCCGCTATATAAATGGGTTGTCAGCGGAGCGTCAATGATTTTCCGGGCACCGTATCTAAAAGTCGGCTCAACCCGCACATTCATGCTGCTGTTCACTTTATAATCGATACCAATACCAATTGTTGGCGAAATATTTATCTTGTTGTAATCGTAGTTTGTCCGCCGGGTTGTTTTGTCAGTGCGGTCTGAATAAACCAAGATTTCCGTCTCTGTTTCCTTGAGAAAAATATTGGCCGTTACGCCAAGGCTTGTGAAAAAACGAAGGGGATGCGTGCCAAAGGTGAATGTGGCTTTTATCGGAACGTCGATATAATGAAAATTGAAGATAGATCCCATCTTGTTGGGATCACTTTGCTCAGGCTGCCAGATAATTACATCTGTCATTTTCGTTTTGTAGCCCTTGTTCGCGTATTGAATGCCAGTTTCCAGGCCAACAAAATCATTGATGTTGTAGCAAATATTCAGTCCGGCGGTGTAACCAATTTTAGCTGTTTCCATTTCATTTCTCAGTTTTAATGTAAAGTCACCTGCAGCATCTTCATCATGAATTTTAAGCGTCCGGTAACAAATATCGGGAGAAAGGCTGATGCCGATTTGAAATGGTTTTGCATCTGAAGTTGCTGATTCTCTGATCATGTTTTGACTGTAAGCACCCATGGTAGTAAGCGCAAGAAGTAAAAATATTCGTTTTTTGAATGATCTCATTGTTTATCGTTTGGTTTGTTTGCAGTTATATATGAAGATCCACTGCAAGGCTTTTTGCAAATTTACTTTTTTTGTTTCGCTGGAATTCTTTTAAGCAATTTCAATTGAAGGTTAAAATCTCATGAATCTGTGAATGATGTAAGTATTTCAGGGAATTGTGTAATAGCAGCAGACCTGCACTTTTCTAATTTTGATATGCATTAAAAAAACCGGAAATATTGAAAAGCAAAATGAAGCCCGAGATCAATGAATCGCAGAAACTGTCCGACCTTCCCATGGAAGACGAAAAACTTCCCGAGAGGTTCAGATTTAATCATATGTGGTCACTCCTTAAAAACACTGCCATCTATTGGAACAGGGATGACCCATGGCGTTTGAGTGCAATTATAGCCTATTATGCCATATTGTCCTTGCCAGGTTTGCTGGTTGTTATCATCGGGATGTTAAGTTATTTTTGGGGTGGCGACAACATTGAAGGCCAGGTGTATGAAGAGATCCGCTCAACCATGGGCCAGGCAACTGCTGATTCGGTAGAGTCAATTTTTAGCATGGCAAGCATGAATCAAACTTCCTGGGTGACAGCCGTAATCGGAATTGGAGCACTTTTGTTTGGTGCAACAGGGGTGTTTTATCATCTGCAAATTTCTATTAACAGCATATGGGAGGTGAGATCAGACCCAAAAGGGGGGATTTTACGCTACCTGATCGACCGCACCAAAAGTTTTGGGTTTGTTTTGGTCATCGGTTTTCTGCTATTGATCAGTTTTGTTTTTTCCGCCCTGCTTGCCGCGCTTAAAGGCTATATTATCAACTGGTTGCCAAACTTAACCTATTACTTTCTTCTTGCTGCTGACCTAATTATATCCTATGGAGTGATAACTATTTTGTTTGCCCTCATTTTTAAATACTTACCTGATGTTAAGCTTGGATGGAAGAGCGTTTGGATGGGGGCCTTGATAACCTCCATTCTTTTTGCATTGGGCAAAGAGTTATTAAGCTATTATTTTGGGACCACCAGCCCGGGGGACGTTTACGGTGCAGCAGGCTCCATCATCATCATACTGCTTTGGGTTTCGTATAGCTGCCTCATCTTATTTTTTGGTGCAGAATTTACCTGGGTTTTCACCAAGCGTTATGGTTACAAGATGACGCCTAAAAGTCATGCGGTATTTGTTGGTAAATGGGCTGAATACAGGATTGACGATCCTGCTTGATGTATGGTTGATCCATTTATTTGTGTGATCTGCTGGCCAGTATCTGTTGAAATGCAATTGAGGCTGAAAAACGCATATTCTATCCCATCACATCAATGCATTTGTAAAATCTGTGGGTATAGAATGTTGACCCCAGATCGCTGATGATTACTCCGGGGGTCTTGCCAGATGAAGCATGTATAAATTTTGAATTCATTCCGTTGGCTTCACTAATTATACCAACATGCCCTATTTGTGCAGGGTCGGTATAGCTGTAAAAAACCAGGATGTCACCTATTTGAAACGCTTCAGGGTTCAGTGCAGGCCCTAAATTGATATATGCCCTTGAGCTGCGTGGCACTTCAAGGTTGAATTGTTTATACACAAAATAAACAAAACCTGAACAGTCAAAACCTTGTTCCGGATTGCTGCCGGCATATTGGTATGTTGTACCAAGGTATGATTTTGCAACTGCAATCAGCTCCGACCTGGTATCGGCAGGCAGGGATATGACAGGCAGTTCCAATTTTGGCTGCGGTGCTGGCAGCTTTGCCTCTTGACTGCTGAAAAACAACATGATAATCGTGAATAGAAGAATTTTTGTGTTCATGTAACCGATTTAGGGCTTATTCATTCAGAGTTAAAATAAGCGCTTCTTGATTGATGCGACATTATATCTTTCCTGTAAGATGCATAACGAAGCAAGAATCGTTCCAGTATCAAAGCCTAAATAAAATTCATGAAGTCAGCCGAATCAGTTAGCGAAGCTCAGGGCTTTAAATGCTTTTTAAATGACCCAAATTCACGGTCACAACTGAATAAATTTGAGGTGTAAAATATGTAAATAATTCAAAGAGTTTTGTAACACAAAACAACTGGCCATGCCCCACCTTTGAACTGGCAATTTTTTATGCAGCAAAAAAATAATGTAAGGAACGTTGATTTCTTTCAATTGTCTTTTTCGCTGTATTGCCATAGAAAATTCACAGATTAGCGATGTCATTAATCGATCGAAATTGACAATATATAACGAATAATTAGTAAGATGAAAAACTTAACAGAACCGTTTTTAAATACGCCTGCCAGGGCAGAGTTCATTGAAGTTGAACCACATGTAAGCCTTCATATCAATGACGGTGGTAAAGGCCCTCCCATAGTGCTGATTCATGGTTGGCCGCTGAGTGATGAAATGTACGAATACCAGTATAATGATTTGATGAATAGCGGATTACGTGTCGTAGGCATTACTTTGAGGGGGTTTGGTAAATCGAGCAAACCCTATGGCGAATACAATTATGATATACACGCAGGTGACATTAAAAAAATTCTGGCTAAACTGGACATTGAAGATGCTGTATTGGTTGGGTTTTCGATGGGAGGGGCCATTGCTGTAAGGTATATTAGCCTGTTCAAGGGTGCCCGCGTTTCAAAGCTTGTACTGGCCGGGGCTGCTGTCCCGCTGTGGACGCAACGTGATGATTTTCCCTATAATCTCCCCATAAGTGATGTAGATGAACTTATTCGCTTAAACTTCAAGGACCGCACCAAACTTCTATCCGATTTTTCGAAGATTTTTTCAGCTACCGAAACCTCATTGAGTAAGGGTATAGGCCGCTGGTTAAATGGTATAGGAATAAGTGCTTCCTCTTATGCAACAGCACAATGCCTGATTGCCTTGCGCGATACGGACCTGAGGCCGGACCTCCAAAAAATAGAAGTGCCTACACTGATTCTTCATGGCAAAAAGGATAAGATTTGCTCCTTTGATCTGGCTGGAATAATGAAGAGAGGGATAGCTGACTCAAAACTCATCGCATTTGAAAAAAGCGGACATAGTTTATGCCTGGAGGAAACAGAGAAATTTAACAATGAGCTCATAAAATTTGCAAACATATAATAGAAATGAAATAAGCCATAAGAAAAAATATTCATACCTACT
>CAYTUA010000227.1:0-4061 GCA_964440855.1 uncultured Lentimicrobiaceae bacterium | reverse complement strand
TGGTTGCCATCATGCAAGAGGGCTTTGAAGGAGGCGAAATTTCAAAGCCGCTGTTTGATAAAGCGCGAATATATGCTATTGACAATCAGACTGAATGGCAAAAGCTTCAATCCGAAATTGAAGTGCAGCAGCAGTATCTCCTGCAACTTAACGGTGGCCATCCATTTCAAGCTGAAACCAGTGAGTATCCTTTGGATTGGAAGCTGCCGGTTTTGGATTCGCTCCTGGCCGGTTTGGCTGAAAACAATCCCGAGCTTTTGGCAGTGCAGCTTGGCATCGAGCAGGCCGAAAAGTTTGAAAAATATCAGCGCATGAACAGTTTACCCTCCTTTAAAGCAGGATATAAATCGGAAACCATCCTCGATCAGAAGTTACAGGGTTTTCATGCCGGGATCAGTATTCCGCTATGGCAAAATGCCAATACTGTAAAACATGCCAAATTGCAGACCGAGTGGTCAAAGGCTAAGTTTTGGCAAGAGGAGGGTGAGATAAAATTACGCCTTACGAATTTATTCAATGAAGTGGTTGCGGTAAAAACAAATTTCGAGCAGGTAAGGGCCGTTCTTGAAGAGGAGCAAGTATCAGCCGGCAACCTTGAATTGCTTAAATCAGGTCATATTTCGTTTACGGACTATTTGGTGGATGCTGATTTAATCTGGCAAGCCAAAAGCAAGTTTTTGCGCAATGAAAATGCATATTACGCCTTGCTAAGCCAGTTAAAAGTTTTTGAATAAAGGGAGAAGGGGAAAACAAAATCTTTATCCTAACTTTGCACCAAACCATCTGTAAAACAACTTAAATCACAGTTGAATTACAAACTAAAAACCTCCAATATGTCATCAACCGAAAAGAGCCAGTTCACAGAAGTATTTTCCGGCACACCCATGCAGGCTGGCCTGGTCAAAAGCATGCTGGAAGATGCAGGCCTCCCGGTGTTTGTGAAAGATGAGTTTTTGGGCACGATAGCGCCTTGGTGGTCATCGCCGGGAGGGGCTGGCGCAGTGAAGCTGCTCGTTCCAACCGATGACTTTGGGCAGGCTACGGAAGTGGTTAGGCAATATGAGGCCAATATAAAGTAGCCAAATGTCAAAAATACCAGCCTAAGGCAAGTCCACTGGAAAGGAAAAATTCAATAAAATCATCTTGAGTCATCATCTTTGAAAACAACCAAGCCTGGTAAATCGAAGAAGTGCTCAATGGCATCGAGCACCCTTCAAAAGAGCTTGCTGCCCCTCTCCTTCCTTTCGTGTTAATAACTTTCACGTGAAAAACCTATGCAAATGAAAAATAAATTTGTACTTTTGGACAGATTTTGTCCAAAATAATCAAGTCTAAACTGATGCTGTCAATAGGGGAACAAATAAGAAAGCTGCGGGAAACACAAGGATTGCCTTTACGAAAAGTTGCGGCTGTTTTGGATATTGACCAATCCATCCTTAGCAAGATAGAAAGAGGCGAACGGAAAGCTACAAAAGAACAGGTCATTCAGATTGCCAAAATTTTCAATGTGGACGAGAAAGACCTGCTTATCAATTACCTAAGCGATCGTGTGTTGTACGACCTAAGAAATGAAGATTTGGCAACAGACGCATTAAAGGTGGCTGAAAAGAAAATTAAATTTATGACCAAAATTCAGGATGGAAAATAGAAATTCCATAAAACTCATTGAACAAGACCTGCCAGATAATCAGACAGGATATCCAAGCCGTTTTGCTGACCACTTGGGTGTATTGTATGCCTCATCGGTTAGCCAATTGCATAAAAAGGAATACGGTCAATTTTTTACGCCAGTTGAAATCGCTGGATTAATGGCTTCCTATGCTGAATTTGAGGGTGATTCTATTCGCATTCTTGACCCCGGATGTGGTTCCGCGGTTTTGTCATGTATCCTGATCGAGCATCTCACAAACACCAACAAGAACCTAAAAACCATTGAGTTGGTCGCTTATGAAACAGATATCGAGCTTATCCCTATTTCGCAGCAGGCACTTGACTATTTAGAAAAATGGGGAAACCAACAGGGAGTCCATATCAAAACAAAACTTCAAACAGAGGACTTCATCCTTCATAATGGTGATTGTTTTTTTGAAACAGGCGATTTGTTTTCCAAACCGGTTGAGCAGTTTGATATTGTCATTTCCAATCCGCCCTATTTCAAGCTTTCTATTGACGACAAAAGAGCAAAACTGGCAAAAGTTGTAGTGAATGGCCACCCGAATATTTATGCCATCTTTATGGCTTTATCAGCCAACTTACTCAAAGAAAATGGCGAGTTGATATTCATTACCCCACGCAGCTATGCGGCAGGTGGGTATTTCAAAAAATTCAGGGAGCATTTCTTTAATATTATTGATTTGGACAAGGTGCATCTTTTCGTTTCCCGGAAAGACACTTTTAGCAGAGACAAAGTTTTGCAGGAAACTGTCATTATCAAAGGGACCAAAAGAACCAAACCTAAACCACAGGTAATAATCTCTTCATCAAGTGGATTGAAAGACTTGCACACGCCAATAATCAAGACTTTCCCTAAAAAAGACATTATCGATTTGGATTCCAACGAAAAAATCCTGTACCTGCCAACAACTGACTTTGATGAAGCCGTATTGGAAGTTTTCAAGAACTGGTCAGGCAATCTATCCAAATACAATATCAAGATTTCGACTGGACCCGTAGTAGCTTTCAGGGCAAGGAATTACCTGAGGGAGTTTCAAAATAGTCGGGATGTGAATGGAACGGTGAATCCTGTTCCCCCGGCAGCTGACTTAGCCCCGCTTTTTTGGCTGCACAATGTTAAACAAATGATCTTGAAGTGGCCCATTGTTAAGCCGGGAAAAGAACAATATATAAATATTGAGAAAAAGTCCATGTCCCTTCTAATTCCCAACAAAAACTATATCCTATTGAGGCGTTTTAGCAGCAAGGACGATAAAAACCGATTGATTGCAGCCCCTTATTTTTCCAATTATATTCATTCAGATTTTATTGGCGTTGAAAACAAAGTAAACTATATCTACAGACCGAAAGGGCATTTGGAGCGGAATGAAGTGGTGGGTCTTTGTGCCTTGCTAAACAGCAGCTTATTTGATTCGTATTTCAGGATTTTTAATGGCAATGTAAATGTAAGTGCTACAGAATTAAAGGAAATGTCGCTGCCCCCGCTGGAGACCATCCAGGAAATCGGCGACACAATAATCCTATCCAACAATTTTTCTGTGGAAAGCACAAACCGGATTGTTAACGAGTATTTTGAGCCAGTATTTAGCATATGAGTAAAATTGAAGAAGCAAAACAAATATTGGAAGCATTAGGACTTCCAAAAAGGCAGCAAAATGATCGCTCCGCATTGACATTGCTTGCCTTGTGCAGCCTAAAAGAAAAAGACAAATGGAACAAAGCCAAAGCGGTTAGCATGTCAGTTGTGGGAAACAAAGAAAATGCCAGGTACGAAGGTGTGATGCGGTTCATTGCAGAACATTACAACAGGCAATACGCTGAGAATTCGCGAGAAACCATTCGCAGACAAACACTTCATCAATTTGTTCAGGCAGGAATCGTACACCATAACCCCGAAAACCCTGATCTACCAACTAACAGCAAGGACAACCATTACCGATTATCACAAGAAGCGTTGAAGGTGGTTAAATCCTTCAACAGCAGAAACTGGAATAGGGAGGTCAAATACTTCAAAGAAAATGTGGGCTTGTTAAGGGATAAATACCACAAAGAAAGAGAATTGCACAAAATACCGTTGAAGCTAAAAGACGGCACAGAACTTACTTTTTCGCCGGGCAAGCACAATGAGGTTCAAATTGCCATCATTGAAGAATTCTCACCACGCTTTGCTCCCGGAAGTGACTTGCTGTATGTTGGGGACACCGCCAAGAAAGACCTTTATATGGACAAAAAGGGGTTGGAAAAGCTGGGAATCCCCATTGATGAGCACAGTAAATTACCGGATATAGTTCTTTACGATAATAAGAAAAAATGGCTGTTTCTGATAGAAGCAGTTACATCACACGGCCCCGTTTCCCCTAAAAGAATTGTAGAAATGGAAAAGCTAT
>CAYTUA010000226.1:0-4795 GCA_964440855.1 uncultured Lentimicrobiaceae bacterium | reverse complement strand
TTTTTCAACAGATTCAAAACCATTTTTTTCAAACAGGCTTCGAGTGGCCATCCAGGGACCATCGCTGCACATGCTGCACAAACCGGATTTACCTGCCTCCCGGGCGGATTTTTCACATTGCTGTAGCAGCGCACTACCCAATCCCTTTTCTCTGGCTTCCTTTTTATAAACAGCTATGCAATGTATAAAATAGTAGTTGCTGGCCTTAACCGGACGCCAAGCCAATTCAGATGGAAGAAACTCTATAAAACCAATCTGTTTTCCAGCCTGATCCAAGGCCGCAATTATTTGCAGGCCCTTGTTCTGCTTATCCATAAACCAGTCAATCTTGGCCCGGTATGCAGGCGACTTTACATCTTTGACACAACAAATGCCGGTTTCGGCGACATTGGCGGCAGTAACAACTTGAAAGGTGAAGGTGTCCATGGTTGGATTGTTTGTGCGAATATAAGGAGAATGATTCAGGAAAAATCAGCTGTCAAATAAAAACACAGCCTTGCATAAAGTGCACAAGGCTGTGATTGTGGGTTTCTCTTTAAACAAAAACGAGAACAAAAAACGCTTAATAATCAAAGTTTCGTTTCATATATTGAATGCGTTCGAAAGCAGCGGTGTTCTCAGTTTGCTTGTTTACAAGGCCTTTAAAATCTTTAACAGATTTGTAATTGTGCTTGCGCATCCATTCTTCCAGGCCGCTAACTATTTCGCTGATATAGGGAATGCCATTCTGATAAATGGAAGTGCATATTTGGGTAACTGCCGCACCTGCAAGCAATTGCTTCACCACGCCGATAGAATAATGAATACCTGTAGAGGCTGCCAGGTCGCATTGGATACCGTCAGCACTCAGCAGGGCAATCCAGCGCAAGGGAATGGCTTTTTCGTCGGGACTGGAAAAGATGTTATCCGAAACCACCTTCATGCTGGCAATGTCCACATCTGGATTGTAAAAACGGTTGAAAAGCACCAGCGCATCCGCTCCGGCCTCTGCCAAACGGTATGCCATGGCCATGGTATTGGTGAAATAAGGTCCAATTTTGACTGCCACCGGAATGCTGACTTCTTTTTTAACAGCCTGCAGAATTTCAACATAGGTATCTTCAATCTGTTGGCTGCTCACATTCTTATCAAAAGGGAAGATGGCAATATTCAACTCAATGCCATCGGCACCGGCTTCCTGAATTTTCGAAGCAAACTTGGTCCACTCCACAGGACTTACACAGTTGATACTGGCAATAATGGGAATGTTAACCGCTTTTTTGGCTTCCCTGATCAGGCCAAGGTATTCTTCCACTCCACTGCCTTTGGATATATTTATCACATAATCAGAAGCTTCAGGATACCAAAAATACATATCGTTGCGTTTGAGCCCGGCCTCTGTTTTGGCCATAATCTGCTCCTCAAAAAGTGATTTGAGCACTACAGCCCCTGCCCCTGCGGCAGCAAAAGCCCTGATGTTGTCCACATTGTCAGTAAGCTTCGAGCTGCTTACTACAATCGGGTTTTTGAGTTTCAAACCCATGTAATTCGTTGATAAATCCATTTTTGATGTTTTACGTTTTAAAAAGTTCATGGGCAGCAAAAGTAATTTGTTGGTTTCGAATCTGTTCGAAATTCGAACCAACAAAATTAAGTGCAAGTTCAAGATTTTGCTGCGCTTTTGATGTTAATTTTTCATTAAAATTCCATTGATAGCCTTTTAGGTGCAGCAGATAGGCCACAGGTGCCTTGCCGAACATTTTCTGGCACAGGTCAACCACAAATGATACCGACACGGCATGCATGGAAAACTCAATGCGTGATGCCGACGGGTCCACCTTAGTGATTTCAAAATTTTCAATCTCCTCCTGCGAAGCATCCACAAAAAGCACCGTATCAAAAGCCGATATTTTTTCGGCATCCTCAATATTGAGCTGGTAATTGCAATCGAGGCTAACGGAAGGATCGGGGTTTTGTGCCAGCCATTGCTCCATTCGATGAATAAAGGCAGCCCCCAAGCCATCGTCTTCGCGGCCGGGGTTGCCATATCCATAAATAAGGAGTTTCTTTTGTGCTGACATATTCATTTTATATTTATCAGACCATCCTTGGATGCTGAGTGCCTAAAGTGAGGCATGTAACCCTTACAGGGCAAAATGATTCAAGCATTAATTCATTGCTTGTAATCTGCTTAGCTTCTGCGTTGGTCGATCAAATTGTCCTTGCTGTCAAACAGTTTCACCTCAAGTGGCATTTTGCCCAGTGCATGGGTGGCACAGCTCAAGCAAGGGTCATAGGCCCTGATGGCTACTTCCACAGCGTTCATCATCCCTTCAGTAATGACTTCCTTGCCGGTCATCATCGCCTTGGCCACAAAATTGACCGAGCGGTTCATCGGCTCGTTGTTGTTGGTGGTGGAAACGATGAGGTTGGCCATTTCTATCTGGTCATTGTCGTTGATACGGTAGTGGTGGAAGAGCGTGCCACGCGGTGCTTCGATCAATCCAACACCTTCTTTTTGTTTGGTCCCTTTGGTCACGAGGTCGTCGCCCAACAGGTCAGGATCATTCAGCAGGTCGCGGATCACTTCGGCGGCATGCAATGTTTCTATCAAGCGTGCATAGTGCATATGCATGCAATAATTGTTGGGTTTGCCGTTGGTTAGGGCTTTGTAAATCTCAAATTCCTTTTGTGCCAAGGGGCTTGGGATAAAGTCGGCTGTATTTAGTCTGGCCAAGGGGCCAACGCGATACCAGCCATTGTCCTGGCCGTATTCCTTCAAATAGGGAAATTTCATATAGCTCCAGCTGCGCACTTCTTCTTCGATGTACTTATCATATTCCTGGTAATCAACATCATGAAGAATTCGCTTGCCATCTTTATCCACTGCACGCAGTACCCCATGATACAGGTCGAGGGCTCCGTCCTTGCGCACGAGGCTCAGGTGGTTGCTTGGAAAATGGGCAAAATTGTCGATAAATTCCTTGTTTCCTTTATAGTAGCCTTTGAAGAAATCAAGTGCATCCTGCGCCCAGCTGACCATTTTATCGGCATTGAGCGGGTCGGCGCCTTTGAGGAATTCGTCCCTTTCGGCCACACTCAGGTTTTTGTTGATACCACCGGGAATGGCACCTGTGCCGTGGATTTTCTTTCCGGCCGTAGCACGGATGATTTCCTGCCCAAATTTGCGCATCATTACCCCTTGCACAGCCAAATCAGGATGCTTCAGGGCTACACCAATAACATTGCGGATGGCGGGGTCGCCGTCGATTCCGAAAAGGAAATCAGGTGAACTCAGGTGAAAAAAGTGGAGTGCATGTGATTGGAAAAACTGTCCATAATGCATCAGACGGCGCATTTTTTCGCCTGTTGGGGTGAGCCCCTCCCCAGTGCCGGCACCAACAATCACGTCCAATGCTTTGGCAGCGGCCAAGTGGTGGCTAACGGGGCAAATGCCGCAGAGGCGTTGCACCAATACGGGTGCTTCCCAATACGGGCGGCCTTGCACAAAGCGCTCAAAACCACGAAATTCAACAATATGCAAACGGGTTTGATAAACTTTCCCATCGTTGTCCATGTGGATGGTTACCTTCCCATGGCCTTCAACGCGGGTTACAGGTTCTATGGTAATTTTCTTCGACATTTTTCTGTTCGGTTTTGGTTAGTCAAATTTAATAAGTTCGTAAGGCAGCTTGAGTGGATCGCCTGTGATCAAGGCTACCAGTGCGTCCCAGATTAAATCGGCACGTGGCGGACAGCCCGGAAGGTAGTAATCGATCTTTACAATTTCGTGACAGGGGTACACCTTGTCCAGCAACATCGGCAGTTCATCATCATTGGGCATGATGTGCTTGGTATTGAGCTGAACGGTGGGGCCGCCGATATAGGCTTCGTGCAGACATTCCTCCACGGGGATGCCATTGCGCAGGGCAGGCAATCCGCCCATAATGGCGCACTCGCCAAGCGAAATAAGTATTTTACAATTTTTGCGGAAGTCCTTCAGCACTTCCACATTTTCGCTGTTGCAACAGCCCCCTTCGATAATGCCTATATCCACCGGCTTGGTGAATTTTTTGATATCATCAATGGGTGATTTATTGAATTCAACCAACTCAATCAGTTGCAGTATGCGCTCATCAATATCAAGTATCGACATATGGCATCCAAAACAACCGGCCAATGAAGTGGTAGCAATTACTGGTTTACTCATGGTTTTATCTCCTTTGCTTAAAGTTTTACATCGCTGCCAATGGGCTTGCGGTCGAATTTACGTGTTCCTATGGGTTTGGCAAAGCCTTTTTCCTTTACAAGGATGGAGCCTACAGGGCAACTCTCCATGGCCTTTTCGGCAGTTTGCCTGTCCATTGTTTCCCCAAGTTCCTTATCGAGCACCACTTCGAGTTTATCGCCTCTGTTGTGGAAGGCAAAATAGGAACGGCCTTCATTATCTTTTACTGACTTGATGCACCTTTTGCACATAATGCAACGGTTTTGGTCTTTGATGATGTATGGCGAGCTGCCGTCCACCTCGCGCACGGGGAAATCATAAGGATAGCGGGGCACCATCATCTGGTAAAGGTATCCAAGGGCTTGCAGTTCGCAATCGCCGCTCTTTTCGCAAGCAGGGCAAAAATGGTTTCCGCTGACAAAAAGCAGCTCCACAATGGATTTGCGGATATCGATCAGGTCAGGCTTGTTGGATTCAATTTCCATACCATCCGCGATGGGTGTGGTGCAGGCCGTCATCAGCCTGCCGTTGATCCTTACCGTGCACACACGGCAAGCGCCCTGCGGTTTTACGCCGGGCATATTACAC
>CAYTUA010000225.1:0-14707 GCA_964440855.1 uncultured Lentimicrobiaceae bacterium | reverse complement strand
CAAAAGAAATAGTTGGGCATAATTTGTTGGTCATTTAATGATTGAAAAATTACTTAAAGCCTTATACGTTAAGATCAATAGTGACTATCCACCGCTCATCCATAATCTTTTACGACTTGCAGAGAAGTGTAATTTGGATTTATCCGACAACCAAAGACTATTTTTTGTAACGGTTACAGCATTTAATATTAATGCACGATATGATGATTACAAAATGAGTTTTCAAAAAAAAAATGTACACCTGAGTTTACCTCAATTTGGATCGAGAACCTTAAAAATAACAGACAATGGATCAAAAAACTGATAAAATAATCCGACAATATATTTCAACAGTCTCAGTTCAAACCCCTGGATTTGTCACTGCTTATTTATTTGGGTCATATGCGAAAAACAATCAAAAACCAGAAAGTGACATTGACATTGCCTTGGTTATCGAAAACCTTAAAGATTCAGACAAATTTGACATTCAGGTTCAGTTGATGATATTGGCTTCAAAGTTTGATTCAAGAATTGAACCCCACCCATTATCATTGCAGGATTTGAATTCAGGGAGTCCTTTTGTGCACGAACTAAAGGAAACTGGAATTGAGATTTTATATTGACCTTCCTCTGTGCTTTTAGATTCATTTGGTGGCTTAAGGTGAAAGCAACTAATCGTTTTCTTTACTGTTTGGCTTTATCAATCTGACTGAAAAGTAAATCCTTTTAAAAGCTTAAGGCAAATAACTTATTGGCAGAAACTTAGCAATCGTTTTATAGAAAAAACGAACTTTTTTCAGTGTTGCTTGCAACCCCTTAAGTTTTTTTTGTTCTTTTATCACAGAACTAAAAGAATATTACCTTTGAAGCAAAATAAAACCAGACTTTATGGAACTTCTTACTAAAAGGGAAGCATTTATTGAGGAAACTGGCCTGCTGCTCGAGCAAACAGGCCTTACGCGCATGACAGGGCGCATTTTAGGCTATCTTTTTGTAGCAGAAAAGGATCAGGTATCTTTTGATGAACTGGTGGTTGCACTCAAAGCCAGCAAAAGCTCAATAAGCACCAATATTCGTAGTTTGGTGCAGGTTGGCTTTGTAAAAACCACGAGCCTGCCAGGTGACCGCAAAACCTATTACAGCCTGTCGCATGGTTTTTCGTGGAGCGAGATTATGAAAGCCAAGTTGAAATTAACTGGAATTCTTCAAAAGCACTTTGAAAGAGCCGTTGAACTGCGCGAAAAAAAGACGGATAAAACTGCTGAATGGCTCAAAAACGGGGCTGATTTTTATCAATATATATGTGAAGAATTCCCAGCACTACTTGATCAATGGGAAGCAAAAAATAAACGATAAAGCCACAACAAAAAATTATTGACATGAAAAAACAGGTAAAATATTTACTGATTGGCCTTTTTATTGCTATAGCCACCGAATCATCAGCACAAAATGTGCGCGAAATCATTCAGAAAATGGAAGACAATGCCCGCGGAAGCTCCTCCTATGTGGAAATGACCATGACAACAGTGCGTCCGCGCTATACCCGCGAGATCAGCCTGCGGGCCTGGTCCAAAGGGGATGAGTACAGCCTTATTTTCGTTACAGCACCTGCCCGCGACAAAGGCATGGGCTTTTTGAAAAGGCAAAAGGAAATCTGGAATTTTATCCCTTCAATTGACCGTACCATCAAAATGCCGCCTTCTATGATGTCGCAATCGTGGATGGGTTCCGATTTTTCCAATGACGACCTGGTGCGCGAAAGCTC
This sequence comes from uncultured Lentimicrobiaceae bacterium, assembly GCA_964440855.1. Classification (GTDB taxonomy): domain Bacteria; phylum Bacteroidota; class Bacteroidia; order Bacteroidales; family F082; genus CALAZZ01. The sequence continues at coordinate 12,963 of CAYTUA010000225.1, read as the reverse complement.
CACCATTGACGATTATGAACACCAGGTGCTTGGCGAGGAAGAAATTGACGGCCACCTTTGCTGGAAGATTGAACTCATTCCCCATCCCGAATCTTCTGTTGTATTCAGCAAGGTTCTGCTGTGGGTGTCGAAAGACAAATACCTGCATATGAAAACGGAAAATTATGATGAAGGCGATGAACTGGTTTCCACCATGCTGATGAGCGATGTGCGCCTGATGGATGGCCGGGAGCTGCCCACACGTATGGAAATGATCCCCCACAACAGCAAAAACCAAAGCACCATCATTGTTTACCAGGATGCACGCTTTGATTTTGCGATCGAAGAAGACTTCTTTTCTACCCAAAACCTGAAGAATTTTGATGCCTTGCAGGGGATGTGAATTGTTCAGAAAGTAGTTTTATTGTAGGCGATTATATGAGAAATTGAATCTGCAGACAATGCATATAAAAACAAATTAAGGATACGCAATCAAGATACACTTATTAAAATGAAAATAATCCTTACCCTGGCCTGGCGCAATTTATGGCGAAACAAACGACGTTCGCTAATCACCATCAGCTCAGTGCTGTTCGCCGTATTGCTGGCCATAGTGTTTTATTCCATGGAGCAAGGCTCATACGGCCGGATGATTGACAGCATGGTGAAGTACAGCACCGGTTATATTCAGATTCAGGATGTGCTGTACGAAGACGAACCTTCGATTGACAACAGCCTGCTTTACGATGACGAACTTGCCGGGCTATTGGAGGGCTTTGGCGATAGAATTGCCTATCAGGTGCCCCGGTTGCAAAACTTTGCTCTGGTGGCCACCGAAGGGCAAACACGCGGGGCCATGGTGGTGGGCATTGATCCTGAAAAGGAACAAAAGCTGAATGATTTGGCCGACAACCTTACGGAAGGCGAATTAATTACCCCTGAAGATTATGACATCATGTTGGCTGAGGGTTTGGCCGGCATTCTGAAAGTGCAAACTGGCGATACCCTGGTTTTAATTGGGCAAGGGTTTCAGGGTGCTACAGCAGCCGGAAAATACAGAATCAAGGGTGTTGTTGATATGAAATTACCGGAGCTGAACAACAATATGATTTATATGTCGCTGCAAGCAGCCCAGTGGTTTTATATGGCCGAGAACAGGCTTACGGCACTCATTATCATGCCAAACAACCCCAAGGAAACGGACCAGTTGATCGAAGAATTGAATGCCACCGTTGATAAGGAATGGTACCGTGTGCTTGGTTGGGAAGAAATGCTGGAAGACCTGTTGGCCCTGATGAGTTTTGATATGGCCGGCACCATGGTCATGCTTTTCATCCTGTACATCGTAATTGCATTTGGACTGTTTGGTACCATACTTACCATGATTATCGAAAGGCAACGGGAGTTCGCCATGTTGCTCTCACTTGGGATGAAACGTGGTCAATTGGCATTGATGTGTTTCTTCGAAACCCTGTTTATCAGCTTTGCAGGGGCTATAGCCGGCATCGCTCTGGCCATTCCGGTGGTGTTGTGGTTTTATTACAACCCTATTCCACTTACCGGCGAAATGGCCGAAGCCATGTTGGATTATGGTTTCGAGCCCATCATGCCTTTTGCCTTCGATCCGTATGTGTTTATTTCTCAAGCCCGCATCGTGTTGATGATTTCTTTGCTGATTGGATTGTATCCGGTTTATAAAATGTTCAGTCTTGATATTATGCATGCCAAAAAATAAAAAATATACAGATGAAAGTACTACTTAAAATATCATGGCTCAATGTATGGCGCAATACACGCCGCAGCCTGGTGATGATTGTTGCGGTATCCATTGGGTTATGGGGCGGCATTTTTGTGTCGGCCCTTAGCTCAGGCATGATCCTGCAACGTTTCGACCTTTCCGTTAAGCAACATATCTCACACATTCAGGTGCAACACCCCGAGTTCCTTAAGGAAAACCATGTAAAATATGTCATTGCCGATTGGGATGCTTTGCAAAAATCCTTGCAGGAAGATCCCACGGTTGCTGGCTTTTCGGGCCGCACACTGGCAGGCGGCATGCTGGCTACGGCCAATATGACTGTTGGAATCAGTATGATCGGTGTTGATGCGGCAAATGAGGCTGCAACCACTGGTTTGGATGACAATATCCTGCAAGGCAATTACTTAACAGATGAAGGTCGCAATCCGGTATTGGTAGGCAAAAAACTGGCTGACAAAACCAAATTACAACCGGGTTCGCGCCTGGTGCTTACTTTTCAAAGTGTTGAGGGTGAATTGGTTTCTGCTTCCTTCAGGGTTGCAGGTATTTACCAAACCTCCAATGGGATGTACGACGAAAACCATGTGTATGTGAGGCAATCTGATCTTGGCCCTTATGTTGGCGAAGGCGCCACCATCAATCAGGTAGCAATCATAGCCAATGAAATGGAACAGGTGCAGGTCTTGGGTGATCGCTTGATGCATCACTTTCCTGAATACAGCGTTCGCACCTGGGACGATATTTCGCCAGAGCTGGCCTATATGCAGGAAATGGCCGGCATGATGCTTATGATCGTACTTGTCATTATCCTGTTTGCCCTTTCCTTTGGCTTGGTCAACACCATGTTGATGTCAGTATTTGAGCGCACACGCGAGCTGGGTATGCTCATGGCTGTTGGTATGAACAGGAAAAAGGTATTTGCCATGATTATGATCGAGACATTATTCCTGACACTTATGGGTGCCTTGGGAGGGATGCTGCTGGGTTTTGTGTCCATTCAGTTTTTCAGCAATACGGGAATTGACATGGCTGCGGTAGGGGGCAATTCGCTCAATGACTTTGGGTTTCCTTCGGTGGTTTATCCCCATTTGGAGCTTTCATTTTTCTTTTACCTAATGGTCTTGGTCATTGTAACAGCAGTGCTCACTTCCATTTATCCGGCCCTGAAAGCCCTGAAGCTTAGGCCTGCCGAGGCCGTAAGGAAAGAATAATTTTAAAATGTACAGTGCTTAAATTCAATATAATAACAGACAATAATTCCCATTATGAAAATCATAAGAACAGAGAAGCTTTCGAAAATTTACAACCATCAATCCTTGCCTGTAAGGGCACTTAATCAGGTGAATATTGCATTTGAAACCGGTGAATTCACAGCCATTGTCGGGCCCTCAGGAAGTGGAAAAACCACATTTTTGAATATGATTGGCGGCTTGGATAAACCAACTGAGGGACAGATTTTTATTGATGATACCGAAATCACTTCCCTTTCTGATTCCAAATTGATTGATTTCAGGCTTCACAATATCGGCTTTGTGTTTCAATCCTACAACTTATTGCCGGTGCTCACAGCCAGGGAAAATGTATCCTTTATCATGCTGTTACAAAAAACAAATCCAAAGGAAATGGATGCACGAGCTGTTGAATTGCTCCGGCAGGTAGGACTGGAAGATAAGATGGATGTGCGGCCCTCTAAACTCTCAGGAGGACAGCAGCAACGGGTAGCTGTGGCCAGGGCATTGGCTTCGAAACCACGTTTTATACTGGCCGATGAGCCCACGGCCAACCTCGATACCCAATCTGCTTTTAATCTGCTGGACATTATGTTGCGCCTGAATAAGGAAGAGAATATCACCCTGATATTTTCAACACATGACCAAAGGGTGATTGACCGCGCCCGTCGTGTCATTACACTGGTGGACGGAGCTGTTGATTCGGATGAGCAATTTGAGCGCTAATCCAGAAAGCTGTTTTAATAATGAAAACAAAGAGGCTGTTGATTTCGTTTTTTGTATTGCTTTTGATGCCAGTTGCAATGTTCGGGCAATCAAATTTTTATATGCAGGGTTACGTCAAGGAAATGCCATCCGTATCATTCAGCGGTGATTTTGATCAGGCTTATGTAGATAATTTGCTGCATAACCGTTTAAATTTCAGGTGGCAAATCAACCAGGAATGGCGTGCAGTTTTTGAGTTGCGAAACCGCATCTTCAGTGGTGACACACCAAAGGGCAATCCGCTTTTTGGCGAAATGATTGCACATGACAACGGATTTTTGAATCTCTCAAAGGCCTGGAAACTTGCTGATCACAGCTATCTGCATAGCATGAGCGACAGGCTTTATGTGCAATGGGGCGATCAGGATTGGCAAATCCGATTGGGAAGGCAACGCATCAACTGGGGCATCAATATGGTTTCCAATCCCAACGATTTGTTCAATAACTATTCCTTTTTTGATTTTGATTATGAAGAACGCCCCGGCGCTGATGCCCTGCGCATTGAGCGCTATCTGGGCGGTATGTCGCGCCTTGAGCTGGCTGTTTCGCCTGCTGACCATATCAGCGATGCGGTGGCTGCCCTGCTTTTCGGCACAAATATAAAAGGCTATGATTTGCAATTGATTACCGGATATTTTAAAAACCGAATGGCCCTTGGGGGTGGCTGGGCAGGCAGTCTGGGCGGCACAGGATTTAAAGGGGAAGCCACTTATTTTTATGATATTGAACCGTTTGACAGCATCCCGAGGTCCAATTTGGTGGCAGCTGTATCCTTTGATTATTTGTTTGGGGGCGGCTTGTATGTGGTGGGCGAGGCCCTATACAACGGCGGAAACAAGCGACAATCAATCAGCACAAGGCAGTTTTTGCAGCCCTTACGTCCTGACAACATCAGTTTCTCCGAATTTAGTTTAACGGGCAGTGCCATGATGCCGTTTTCGCCCATTTTTTCAGGCAACCTGGCTTTGATGTATTTTCCTGATATGGGGGCAGTTTTTGCCATGCCCGGATTCAGTTGGTCGGTAGTTACAAACCTGGACATGAGTTTTGTGGCACAAGCGTTTAGAGGTGGCGAAAACAGCCTTTTTGCACAAGGTGGATTGGCTTGCTATCTGGGGCTGAAGTGGTCGTTTTGATGATTAAATATGCTGTCCCCAAAAACCATCTCCCTTTTCAACAGTTAAGTCGTGTAATACTTTTACCTGACAGGCCAAACGGAGTCCATTACTGAGCTGATGGGGTGCCAGACTGAGTCGTATTTTTTCCTTTTTACTGATTGGATTTGTCGTACCTGTAAGTTTCACAGCACAGGTGCCACAAGTGCCTATTCCAAAACAGCTTACCACCCGCGAATTGCCATTGTGCGGACTAAGCCCGTTTTCGAGCAGCACCTTGCGCAGGTTGGCCCCTTTTTCGCATTTAACAATCTTCCCCTTAAATCTTACCTCCGGCATGTGTGCATTATTTAACCAATTTAAACACAGCTATGGCAGTTTTGTTCTGCATGTGCTAAAAGAAGTCCTGAAATATCTGCCAGCAGGTTTTATTAACGGTGAAAAACAGGCTGCATTAGTCCCTTTATTGCCCCCATTCACCGATTACTTTCACCCACTTACCTATTTTCTGTTTACAAAGGCCAATTAAGCTTGTATGTTTGCCAAAAATCATTGAATTATAAATCTTTTAATAATTTATTCTCATGGAAACTAAACAAACTTCAATCGACAGAAGAGCAGTTGCAGGGATACTGCTTATAGTAGCCGGAGCCTTATTGATGCTCGACATGGCTGACCTGTTGCCTTTTAGCCTGCGCTATTACATTATTTCCTGGAAAACCCTGTTAATAGGTATTGGTTTGATTACCCTCTCCAACCGCGAAAACCGAACCACAGGCTACATCCTGATCGGGCTTGGTGTTTTCTTTTGGCTCCCCGAATTGCTTGATTATCGCGTGCGCCTGAGCACTATTTTCTGGCCCAGTATTTTGATTGGTATTGGTTTGATTATGCTGAGCCGTCGCGGTACCGGCGAATCCCAATCAAAGAAGCATATTTTCAGCGGATCGAACAAGCAAGGTGTGTCAGATGAAGACGTGATCGACGAATTGGCCATTTTTGGTGGCGGAAACACCCGCATTACCTCAGAGAATTTCAAAGGCGGAAAAATAACGGCCATCTTTGGAGGGAGTGATATTGATTTGAAAACAGCCTTGCCTTCAAAGGAAGGTTGTGTCATAGATGTGTTTACCCTTTTCGGCGGAAACAAACTTATTGTAAGCAATGATTGGAAGATTAAGTCGGAAGTGGTGGCCATTTTTGGTGGTTTCAGCGATAAACGCATCCTTACAGGCGAGCGCAATCCAGAAAAGCTGATGGTTGTAAAAGGAGTGGTGCTGTTTGGCGGCGTTGAAATAAAAAGTTATTAAGCCCGGCTTGCCCACTTACATTGTAACATAATGCGGGCAAGCCCCGTCAATAAAAACACCATCGTTCAACCACACACTTTTTTTAATTATGTTAAATCCGATAGTAAAAAAACGCAAGTACCTGCTTATTTATCTGGGAGCATTTGTCGTGATTGCACTTCTGCAAATGGCCACTATCAATTACTTCCAGGATATCAACCTGCCTGCTGCTACTGCTGATGCCGCCATTTTCAACGCACTGCTTGCCCTAATAGGATTCAATATCTGGTATGTGTTGCGGTTTAACCTGCGCGAACAGCAGAGCTTTTTCGACCTGGCAGTCAACCATGTGCTTTCGGCGGTGATTACGGTTGCCCTGTGGCTTACAGCCGGTTATTTTATACTTCAAAGCCTTGAAAGCAACAATGAACTTTACCTTGTTTTCCTGCAACAGTCCTTGCCTTGGCGGGCTGTAATAGGCTTGTTCTTCTACCTGGTTTTTGTTCTGGTGTACTATATGTTTATGTATTACGAAGACTTGCAGCAAAAAATGCAGGTTGAATCGGAGCTGAACAACCTGGTACGCGAAGCCGAGCTCAATGTGTTGAAGTCGCAAATAAACCCGCATTTTTTGTTTAACAGTTTGAATTCCATCAGCTCGCTCACCATGACCGACCCCGAAAAGGCACAGGAAATGGTCATAAAACTGAGCGATTTTCTGCGTTATTCCCTAAGCCACGACCGCAAGGAAACAACCACACTCAGGCGCGAACTTGAGAATACTGAGCGTTACCTCGATATTGAGAAAGTGCGCTTTGGCCATCGTTTGAAATATCAGCTCAACGTTAATAAGGATTGTTTGGATGCCAGCATCCCCAATATGATTTTGCAGCCTTTATTCGAAAATGCCATCAAACACGGTGTGCACAACAGCACCGAAGAAGTGCTCATTGAATTGCGTTGCGAGCCTGACGAAAATTTTTATATCTTGCGCCTTGTCAACGATTTTGATCCCGAAGCCACACGGCCTAAAGGCGAAGGCATAGGTTTGAGAAATATCCGCGAAAGGATGCAGTTGCTGTATAAGCGCGACGATTTATTACAGATCAATTTGGGCAAAATCGAGTTTGAAGCTGTTTTGAAAATCCCTAAAAGAGCGTATCATGAGTAATAAGATCCGCACCCTCATTATTGAAGACGAACAACCGGCCCGCGACCTATTGCGTGCCTTTTTAAGCAGTTTTGACGAAATTGATTTGATTGGCGAGTGCAGCGATGGATTCAATGGCTTGAAAACCATCAATGAAACCCAACCCGACCTCATCTTTCTCGACATACAAATGCCCAAACTCACCGGCTTCGAAATGCTGGAACTGCTCGACGATTTGCCCGAAGTAATTTTTACCACAGCCTACGATCAATATGCCATTCAGGCGTTCGAACTCAATGCTGTGGATTACCTGATGAAACCCTTTGCCAAACAAAGGCTCCGGCAGGCCGTTGATAAGGTGATTGAAAGGTTCAAAACCAAACATTCAGCTGACGAAAATGTAAAAAAGCTGACGGCTCATGTGCACGAAAAACCCCAGTCGCTCGATCGCATTGTAGTGAAGTCAGGCACAAAAATCCATATCATCCCTGTGGAACAAATTGAACATCTCGAAGCGCAGGATGACTATGTAATGATCCATTGCCCTGATGGCCGGTTTATGAAAAAGGAAACGATGAATTATTTTGAGGAGCACTTGCCGGCCAAACAGTTTGTGCGGGTCCACCGTTCACATATCATCAGCCTGAAACAAATACAGCGTATGGAGCAATATGGCAAGGAAAGCTATTTGCTGGTGCTTAAAAATGGCAACCAGGTAAATGTGAGCAAACACCGCATCAAGGACCTTAAAAAGGAACTCAACTTTTAATAAGAACTTCTTCTTGTTGCATTTCAATGCAATGAAGGCAAGCAGCTTATTTAGACACAATATTAATAATATAGCCGGGCTGCAATTTAAACTGCCTTTATTGATTTCACAACCAAATATTCATACTTTTGGATTGAAAATCAACCATTATGAATGCTGCCAACCAATCCAGTAAAAGACTGTTTATTTTTTTAGCCATTACAATCAGCCTGATTATAGCAGTCGGAACTTATGCTTATTATGTCTCACAAAAGCAATCCATAGTGCGGGAGAAAAAGGATGATTTGCAGGCCATAGCAAGCCTCAAGGCTGATCAGCTGAGCCAATGGTACAAAGAGCGCATAGCAGATGCAAATGTATTGGTGAAAAGCCCCTTTTTCGTGCAGGCTGCTCAACGCTTGAAAGTGCAGGGAATTACTACTCTTATGGAGAAAGATTTCTACAATAAGTTGCTGTTGTTTAACGAGTATTATGGTTATGACAACCTGATATTGGCAGATACAGCTGGCCACATATTGGTTTCTGTAACCGAATCAGACAGTATGCTGGATGATATTACAGCACGGCAAATCAAACAGGCGATTGTGTCGGACGATGTTTATTTTACAGGCATTTACTTCTGCCCACAGCATAACAAATTTCATTACGATATTATTGTGCCGGTAAGGACAGGCCAGACCAACCCAATGCTAGTGGTTATTATTCGCATTGATCCCGAGGACCTGCTGTTTCCCATCATCAACACCTGGCCCACAGAAAGCCAAACAGCTGAAAGCCTTATTGTCAAACGCGAAGGTGATTATGCAGTTTTTGTTAATTCGCCCCGCTTCTCCTCTGCACGCCCCAATCAATTGAAAGTTCCTTTAACTGACACCTTGGTGCCCGCCGTAAAAGCCATTTTGGGATTTACTGGCTTTGTTGAGGGCGACGACTACAGGGGCAAAGCCGTACTTTCCTATGTACATCAATTAAAGGATATGCCTTGGTATATGGTTGTAAAAATGGATGAATCAGAGCTTTACAAAGAGCTTAATTTTCGCACTGGCATCATTTTATTAACAGGGTTGCTACTTATAATTATTACTTCCGCAAGCTTGGTCTCCATATATAGTTTCAGGCAACGGGGTTTTTATAAATACCTGCTGGCACAGGAACTGGCATTGACCACTTCCGAAACACGCAACAGGACAACACTCTACAGCATTGGTGATGCCGTAATTACCACAGACATAAACGGCCTTGTTTTGCAGATGAATCCCGTTGCTGAAAGGCTTACCGGGTGGAACGAAAAAGAGGCAGTGGGCAAACCCATAGGGGAAGTGTTTAATATTATTGCCGAAGATAGCAGGCAAGCGATGGAAAACCCGGTGGAGCGGGTGCTTGCCGAGGGCAAAGTTGTTGGCCTGGCAAACCATACCTTGCTGATTAATAAACAAGGCAATGAAACCCCCATAGCCGATAGCGGGGCTCCCATAGTATCAAAAGAAGGGAAAACATTGGGCGTGGTGTTGGTTTTTCGTGATCAGACAGCGGAAAGGGAAGCGCAACGGGCACTTGAACAAAGCGAAGAAAGATACGCCCTGGTGATGGCAGCTTCGGAACAAGGCATGTGGGATTGGCATGTTGAAACCAATGAAGTGTTTTATTCCAAGCAATGGAAAAAGCAAATCGGCTATGAAGACCATGAACTGAAAAATGATTTCAGTACATGGATTGAACACCTTCATCCTGATGAAAGGGAATCGTGCCAGAAGGCAGTCTATGACTACCTCGAGCATCCTGTTGAGCACTTAATGCTTGAATTCAGGTTTCGCCACAAAGATGGATCTTATCGGTGGATCCATAATAAGGCATCTTCCATAACAAACGAAGAAGGCAAGGTGATTCGCTTATTTGGCATTCATACTGATTTCACCGAACGCAAACAGGCCGAAATAGAATTGCTTGAAAAACAGCAGGCCATCGAAGCCCAAAATGAAGAATACTATGCCCTGAATGAGGAATATATGACTGTGAACGAGGAGCTTAAAACCACCAACGAACACTTACAGGCAGCAGTAGAAAAAGCCCAGGAAAGTGATCACTTAAAAACAGCTTTCCTGAACAACCTTTCCCACGAAATACGCACACCGCTCAATGCCATCATCGGCTTTGGTGAATTTTTGGGCAATCCCGACCTGGATAGCGATGAGCAAAGCAAATTTGTTGGCATTATTCAGAAAAACGGTTTTCAGCTGGCCGGTATTATCAACGATATAGTGAGCATGGCCACCATCGAGGCCGGACAGGAAGTGTTGCGCGAAACAGAAACCAATATTCAGGAAGTGATAGAGGTCGTTCACCAGCAATACCTTAAAGCTACCAATCAAAAAGGACTTGAATTTAGCATCGAAAACACCCTGAACGAAGAAGAGGCACAAGTGATTTCGGATGAAACAAAGCTGACCCAGATGTTGGGAAATCTGGTTGGCAATGCCATTAAATTCACAGAAAAAGGCAGAATAAAAATCAATTGTTCCTTAAAGGGTGAACAGATACATTTCACTGTAAGCGATACCGGCATGGGCATTGATGAAAAACATTATGCTTTTATATTTGAGCGTTTCAGGCAAATTGAGCCAGATTCATCAAAACTATATGGGGGCAATGGGTTGGGCCTGGCGATTACCAAGGCTTATGCCGAACTGATGGGGGGCGAAATCTGGGTGGAATCGAGCCCCGGAAAAGGATCACGTTTTCATTTTACAATTGCTCACAAACCCCTGAACAAAAAGGAGGAAAAAACCATGAGTATCACAAAGGAACTGGAAAAGGCCGACAAGAAAACCATATTGATTGTTGAGGACGAATACAGCAACTATTTTTTCCTGGAGCTGATGTTCAGCAAAATGGGTATTACACCTATTGTAGCTCACAACGGGCAGGAGGCCATTGATATTTGTAAATCGAACCCAGAAATAGATTTGATATTGATGGATTTGAAAATGCCGGTGCTGAATGGATTTGAAGCCACAAAACAAATAAAGGCCATGCGACCCGAACTTCCCATCATTGCCCAAACAGCTTATGCCCTGAGTGCCGACAAGCACAAGGCCATCGAAGCCGGTTGCGATGATTACCTGACCAAACCCATCCGCAAACAGGATTTGATGGTTGCATTGGCAAGGTATTTATAACCTGGCTGCCCCTTTATTCATACTGAATAGCCTCCACCGGATTGTTTCGGATAACCTTAAACAATTGGTAGCTTATTGCTATCAAACCTGCCGCAAAGGCCAGCACGCCTGCAAGTATGAAAGTGGTCCAATTTACATCAGTATGAAATGCAAAATTGCTTTCGAGCCACCAGTTAAGGACAAACCAGGTGGGAGCGACGGCCAAAACAAATGCCAGGGCAATCAGAATGATAAAACTTCGATACAGCAACAAGGCCAAATCAACAGGAGAAGCACCCAATACTTTTCGAATGCCTGTTTCTTTCGTCCGTTGCTCAGCCGTGTAAGCAGATAAGCTAAGCAAACCGAGTAAAGCAATAAAGATGGAAATGGCCGAGGCAATGGCAAACAAAATGCTGGTCTTTTGCTCATTGCTGTATTGCTTTTCCAACTCAGTACTGAGCAGGCGGTAATCAAAAGGCTTGTCAACGGCATAATTCAACCACACTTGCTGCATATGTTCTATGGCTTGCTTTTGCTGGCTGCCATTGAACCGTACGGCCATGGTAAAACCTGGTGTTTGGCCTATTATAATGATGAATGGTTCAATAGGATTGTGCAGGCTGGTGCCATGAAAATCGGCGACCAATCCAATTACCTTTAACATCCTGCCGCCACTGCCGTCAGTTTCAAAATTAAAATGTATCCGTTTGCCAAGAGCCTGATCGGTCCAACCCAATGATCGGGCAGCTGCCAGGTTGATAATGGCAGCCTGTTCGCCATCTGTGGCCATGCTGCGGTCGAAGTTTCGGCCTTCAACAAGTCGCATCCCCATCACATCAAGATAGTTATAATCTGTTTGCAACAACATCAACACCTTTTCGTCCCATCCTTCATCTGTTTCGGTACGCATAAGTATTTTGGCCTCACTCAGGCCGGGCAATCCGGAAGTGTTGGAAACGCCGGTAATGGCTGGGTTAGTTAATAATTCACGGCCAAATGCTTCGTGTTTGTTGCGGAAGCTGCTGTCTTGCATTTGAACGAAAAGCAGGTTTTCCTTGTCAAAACCGAGGTCTTTCTGTCTGATATAGTCCATTTGCGACGAAATAACCATGGTGCTGATAAGCATGGCAATGGCAATCCAGAATTGATACACTACCAATACCTTACGCACCAAACTGCCACGACCCTTGCCACTTGGCAATACCCCTTTTATCACAGCACTAGGTTTTACTGACGAAAGGTAAAAAGCGGGATAACTTCCTGAAATTAAACCGACGAGCAAAACGATTCCAACAATCAGCAAAAACAATCCTGGGTTTTCAACCAAATTAAGGCTCAGGTTTTTGTCAACCAGCTGATTGAAGTTGGGCAGCAATAGCTGTACGGCTGCCAAAGCAATTACAAAGGCCGCGAGGGCCATCAGGACCGATTCGGTAAGGAACTGCATGATCAGTTGTCCGCGGTGTGCACCGGCCACCTTGCGAATCCCTACTTCGCGCGAACGGCTTACTGATCGTGCGGTGGCCATGTTCATATAGTTGATAATGGCAAGCATTAGAATGAATATGCCGGCAAGAGCAAATATGTATATATAGGACTTGTTGCCAACGGGTAAATCCGACTGGAATCCGCCTTGTAAGTGCACTTTTGCCAATGGGGTAAGTACCGGTCTGAAACTAGCATTTAGCTGATCGCCAAGTGATTTCATATACTTTTCGAAAAACAAGGGAAAACTTGTGTAAATCCCTTC